>NZ_JAOWDM010000056.1:0-4234 GCF_030334645.1 Citrobacter sp. Cc139 | reverse complement strand
TTCCTCCAGGCTACCGGGCCGGGCGCGAGGTAGCGTCCTTGCAAAGCGCGCCCTGAGCCAGCATCCATGCTGGCTCTCCCAGCCTTACGGAAACACGTCGGCAATTTTCAGCCGGACCTGCCCACACCTGACCTCCTGCACTTTTATTTGAACAGCGAAACAGATTTAACTGGAAATCAGAGAGTTGAAGCGATGACCCCGGTCCGGCTGAAAATCGATGAGGCGTTGACGGCTGACCGGGTCTGCCCGCAGGGATGCGGGCAGAGGGGACGGCCTGCATGGATGCAGGCTCGGCCCCGACCCGACAGGCAGACGGAATAAGACGAATAACTCGCGCAGCGACGATTTTCCCGCCGGGAGCCTGGGTTGCAAGGGAGGCGGCGGTAAGCCTCCCTTGCACGTTCACGGGTAACGGCGTTTCAGAGAAATGACACCGCGGAGGTGAACGGAACCCTGAGCCAGAATCACATGTCCTTCATAATACTTAACTGACAAGCATTAGATCGCTACGGCGCGGCTTTTCCGGCATCAAGTATTCATAGGGTGTATGCTATAAGCGGTGGAGGTCATACAATCGTATGGATATAAATCATTATGTTGCGCAATACGGCTATGCCGCATTAGTGATTGGCAGTCTGGCTGAAGGGGAAACCATTACCCTGTTAGGCGGCGTCGCGGCCCATCAGGGAGTACTTAAATTTCCGCTGGTGGTGCTCTCCGTCGCGCTGGGCGGGATGATTGGCGATCAGTTGCTCTATTTACTCGGACGTCGTTTTGGCGGCAAAATTCTGCGGCGTTTTTCGCGTCATCAGGCAAAAATTGATTACGCGCAGAAGATGATCCAACGGCGTCCTTATCTGTTCGTGGTCGGCACGCGTTTTATGTACGGTTTTCGCGTTATTGGCCCTTTGCTGATTGGCGCCAGTCACCTGCCACCGAAGATCTTTTTACCGCTCAATATTCTCGGGGCGCTGGTGTGGGCGCTGATATTTACCACTCTGGGTTATGTGGGGGGAGAAGTCATCGCGCCGTGGCTGCACAATCTCGACCAGCACATTAAGCACTGGATATGGCTGGTTCTGGTGATTGTACTGGTGGTAGGCGCGCGCTGGTGGTTGAAAAAACGCAGCAGCAAGAAGACGGCCCGGTAGAGCGGCATCTACCGGGCAGGTGTGTTACGACGCGTGGTAACCGCCGCCCAGCGCGCTGGTCAACTGAATGGAAGCATCCAGCCACTGGCCTTGCAATACCAGACCGTTACACTGCTCACGTAACGCCGGGATCTTTGCTTCGCTGACCCGGGAACCCGCGATAATCCCGGCGTTAAATCGCGCCTGCGCAAGTCCCACCACACGCTGTGCATCATGTTCGATCTGCTGCTGATGCTGATTCTTCTGCGCCAGTGTTTCCACCTGCGATGCGGCACGCGCCACGTCATTCACCGCATCTACCACGGCTTTGTTGTAATTCGCCACCGTCAGGTTGCTTTGCGCTTTGGTGATATCAAGATTGGCATTCAATCTGCCGCTGTCGAAAATAGGCAGCGTGAGTCCGGCTGTGACCCCCATCTGCTGCGCGGAATGGCGGAACAGATCGCTCAGATGTAACGCATCTTGTTGTAAAAACGCCATCAAATTCACGTCCGGATAAAACGCGGCTTTGGCCGCATCAATGCTGCTCAGGGATGATTCAATATACCAGTGCGCGGCCTGTAAATCCGGTCGACGGGCCAGCAGCGAATAACCTAACTGAGACGGGAGCTGGCTTTCTACGGTAGGTAACTTACTGGTATGCAGTTTCAGAACGGTAGACTGTGAATTAGTCAGGGCGCTCAGCCGCGCCTCAATCACTTTCATTTTGCCGTTAACATCGTTCAGCTGCTGATCCGTTTTACTGGAATCGATATCGGTCTCCACGCCTTCCACTGATGAGGTAATGCCGTTTTGATACAGCTGACGATCGACGGTTATCACGTTCTGTTGCTCATTTTTAATCTGCGTCAGTACGCTTTTCAGTGCCGCCTGCGTCTGCCATTCCCAGTACAGACGCGAAACACCGCTCGCCAGCAGTTGGCGGGTTTGTTCACGCTCAGCTTCACGCGCTTTAACGGCCCCAATACGCGCCGTCACTTCGGCCCGATTTTTCCCCCACAGATCCAGATTCCAGCCGGCGGTTAAACCAAAGGTCCCGTTGGTGTACCACGGGCCTGTCGTTCCGGCGGCAGGATCGGTAATGGCAAACGGTCCCATCAGCCCTTCAGCTGACATTCTCTGACGCTCAACGTCCGCAGAAAAATCGATCTCCGGACCATCCTGCGCCTCAACGGCCTTCGCCTGCGCCTCCGCCAGTTGAATGCGCTGTTCCGCCACCTGCATATCAGGAGAGTTTCGCAACGTGCTGTCAATCAGCGCATTAAGCTGAGGATCGTGGTATGCCTTCCACCATTGGCTGTCCGGCCAGCCATTTTTTAACGCCGCAGGTAAGGCGGAATCGACATTCGCAGCAGGGGTCTGCTGCGACAGAGATTGACGGTCATCATGCATAGGCGCACAGCCAGCCATGAGAATAAAAAGGGGCAACAATGCCGTCGCGGCAAAAACAGAATTACGATTCATGGAGATATACAGGTAAGAAAAGATGCGTAGAGAGTACGACTTGTCGCTGTTACTTTTTTAGTTACGCGTGGCAATACATCTTTGGCAATAAAAATATATAATCAGAAAAATATACACGACACAAATAATATAGATTAAATAATTTTAATAATTTATAGATGGAACCCTTATGTCACAGAATATTTATGACGACCCGGAATTCTTTGCCGGATATGCCACGCTGGATCGTTCAGTAAAAGGGCTTGATGGCGCACCGGAATGGCCAGCAATACAGGCTATGCTCCCCGCTCTGCAGGGTAAAAACATTCTCGATTTGGGCTGTGGATATGGCTGGTTTTGCCGCTACGCGCGCGATAATCATGCCGCCAGCGTCGTGGGGCTGGATATCTCACAAAAGATGTTAACCCAGGCGCATAATATGACTCACGGCAATGGCATCGTCTATCGCCGTGAAGATCTCGAAACGCTTACGCTCCAGCCGGCGTCTTTCGACCTGGCGTATAGCTCCCTTGCCCTGCACTATTTACACGATATTGAACGATTATTCGTAACGATTTACCAGGCATTAACACCGGGAGGCATGTTGGTTTTCTCTGCCGAGCACCCCATTTATACCGCACCGCTTAACCAGGGCTGGATAAAAGACAAAACCGGGCAACTGTCCTGGCCGGTTAATCATTACCAACAAGAAGGCGAGCGTATCAGTAACTGGTTTGCTGAAGGCGTTAAAAAACAGCACCGCAAGCTGGCGACCTGGATTAACGCGCTCATTGCCGCCGGATTCGACATTGTGTGTGTTGATGAATGGGGACCCTCTGCTCAGCAGATTGCTGAAAACCCGGCGCTGGATGAAGAAAAAGAGCGGCCAATGGTGTTTCTGCTAAGCGCACGTAAACCCGCATAACAGCGCCACCAGGCAGAATAGTTGATACTTTCCTATACTCAATCTGAATTTACCAAAAAAAGGAAAGTTAATGAAAATTCTGCTGTGGATTATTCTAATTATTTTTCTGATTGGACTGTTGGTGGTAACCGGCGTGTTTAAGATGATTTTCTGAAAAAAGGTTACTCCGGTGGTAATGAATTTGTTGCCTCCGGTGTATTGCTACGTTCACCTTATGTACTTCACTTCTCTGAAACGATACTGCCTGTGAACGTGTTAAGGGTGCTATCGCCGTACCCTTAACAATCCCGGCTCCCGGCAGGAAAATTGCCACTTCGTGGTTCCCTCCGCTTATTCCTCCAGGCTACCGGGCCGGGCGCGAGGTAGCGTCCTTGCAAAGCGCGCCCTGAGCCAGCATCCATGCTGGCTCTCCCAGCCTTACGGAAACACGTCGGCAATTTTCAGCCGGACCTGCCCACACCTGACCTCCTGCACTTTTATTTGAACAGCGAAACAGATTTAACTGGAAATCAGAGAGTTGAAGCGATGACCCCGGTCCGGCTGAAAATCGATGAGGCGTTGACGGCTGACCGGGTCTGCCCGCAGGGATGCGGGCAGAGGGGACGGCCTGCATGGATGCAGGCTCGGCCCCGACCCGACAGGCAGACGGAATAAGACGAATAACTCGCGCAGCGACGATTTTCCCGCCGGGAGCCTGGGTTGCAAGGGAGGCGGC
>NZ_JAOWDM010000055.1:0-99086 GCF_030334645.1 Citrobacter sp. Cc139 | reverse complement strand
CGCACCACCGGTTCGGTATTGGAAGAGCGTAAATTGAAGCGCCAGTCGACAAACGACATGCTGATGCCATCCGTTCTGTCCACCGTCAGCGCTTCCCGGGAAAAGTGCTGCTCCACCCGCGCTATCGCTGCCGTCGGATCCGCCAGCGTGCTGTTTATTTCGCCACTCGCCGGGTATGCCGCCATCCGGTCACGGACCAGTTCGCCCAGCGACTGTCCTTTCAGACACAGCAGCTCCGCCACCAGCAGCCACGGGATCATCCCACTGTCGCAGTACGCAAAGTCGCGGAAATAGTGATGCGCGCTCATCTCGCCGCCGTAAATGGCATCTTCATGGCGCATCCGCTCTTTGATAAACGCGTGTCCGGTTTTTGACATCACCGGTTTACCGCCTGCCGCCGTCACCACATCCACGGTGTTCCAGGACAGGCGCGGGTCGTGGATAATTTTCGCCCCCGGATTCTTCTCCAGAAACGCTTCCGCCAGCAGACCGACAATGTAGTACCCTTCTATAAACTGGCCTTTTTCATCAAACAGGAAGCAGCGGTCAAAATCCCCGTCAAAGGCAATCCCCATATCCGCACCGTGTGCAATCACCGCGTTACGCGTGTCTGCCCGGCACTCCGGCAGCAGAGGATTGGGAATACCGTTGGGGAAATTGCCATCCGGCGTGTTGTGAATTTTGATGAACTCGACCGGCACGCCCAGCGCCTTAAAACGGGCTTCAATGGCATCCACCACCGGGCCTGCCGCGCCGTTACCGGCATTGAGCACCAGCTTCATCGGTTTCAGGTTGCCGGGATTGATGTAACCCAGCAGGTGGTCGATGTAGGCATCGCGAGGATTGATCCGCTGGTAGCGGCCACGTTTGCTCTCATCAACCGCCGGGAAGTCATTCGCTTCCGCCAGACGCTGCACGTCGCGCAGACCGGTATCACCGCTGATGGGCCGTGCCCCTTCCCGCACCAGCTTCATGCCGTTGTAATCCAGCGGATTATGGCTGGCGGTCACTTCAATGCCGCCATCAACGCCAAGATGGAAAGTGGCGAAATAAATCTCTTCGGTGCCCGACATGCCAATATCCAGCACATCCACCCCTGCATCCTGCAGGCCTTTCGCCAGCGCCAGCTTTAGCGCCTCGCTGGTCAGGCGGACATCGCCGCCGAGGACGATGGTTTTAGGCTGCAAAAACTCGCCGTAAGCGCGGCCAATACGCCACGCAATCTCTTCATTTAACTCTTCGCCCAGTCGGCCGCGGATGTCATACGCTTTAAAACAGGTCAGTTTTGTCATGATTTACCCTTTTTCAGGCAACAGGAGGCCCTGACTCTTAGTGAGCCTTTTTAATAAGTGTTAATGCATTGCCCGGTGCGCTTCCCTTACCGAGCCTACGCTGTTGCAGGCCGGATAAGCGCATCCGGCATCAGGCGCGCCCGTATCTGTCCGCAAACCGCACCACATCATCCTCATCGAGGTAAGATCCGGAGCGTACTTCAATCAGATCGAGCGGGATTTTTCCGGGGTTTTCCAGACAGTGGGTCGCTCCCAGCGGAATATAGACAGACTCGTTTTCAGCGAGCAGTTTGATATCATCATTAATTGTCACTTTCGCGGTACCTGCAACCACAACCCAGTGCTCAGCCCGATGATGATGCATCTGCACGGACAATCCCTCGCCAGGCTTGACGGTAATTCGCTTGACCTGGTAACGGTCTCCGGCATCAATGGAGTCATATTTGCCCCACGGACGATAAACTTCGCGGTGAATGTGGTGCTCATGGCGCCCGTCAGCTTTAATTTTCTCCACCACTTTTTTGACATCCTGTACCGCGTTGCGATCGGCAATCAGTACCGCGTCTTTGGTCTGCACCACCACCAGATCTTTCACCCCGACGGTTGTTACCAACCCGGATTCGGCATAGACGTAGCTGTTTTCCGTTTTGTGGCTAATGACATCGCCGTGATGCACATTACCTTCAGCAGTATGGGCGCTGATTTCCCACAATGATGACCAGGAGCCGACATCGCTCCAGCCTGCATTCATAGGCATCACCACCGCATCGGCCGTACGTTCCATTACCGCATAGTCCACAGACTCTTCCGGGCAGGCGAGAAACGCCTGTTCATCAACGCGAATAAAATCGAGATCGGGGTCGACGGTGCTCATGGCGTTTTCGCAGGCCTCAAGAATATCGGGACGATACTTTTTCAATTCTTCCAGGTAACGGCCTGCCCGGAACAGGAACATCCCGCTGTTCCAGTAGTAGTCGCCGCTTGCCACATACGCCTGTGCGGTTTCCAGATTAGGTTTTTCAACAAACTGCGCGACCTCAAAAGCCACCGCGTCAGTATTCGACGGTGAAACCTCGCCTCGACGGATATAGCCGTAGCCAGTCTCCGGTTGGTCCGGGACGATACCAAACGTCACCAGCTTACCCGCACTGGCATACGGCATTGCATTGCGAACCGCTTCGCGAAATGCCTCTTCGTCGGCAATCATGTGATCGGCCGCCAGCACCAGTAGCAGCGGATCGTCACCCGGACACTGACGTTTTGCCGCCAGCGCAGCCAGCGCTATGGCTGGCGCAGTGTTGCGTCCGGCTGGTTCGAGAATAATGTTCTCGGTCAGTTTGTGCAGTTGCCGTAACTGTTCCGCAACGATAAAACGGTGTTGTTCATTACAGATAACAACCGGGCTTTCGCACTCCACACCGTTCAGACGGCAAATCGTCGTCTGCAACATGGTGAGATCGCCTTTCAGACACAGGAACTGCTTTGGATACAGTACGCGGGACAGTGGCCATAAACGGCTACCCGAGCCACCGGCCATGACTACCGGAAAGAGTTTGTTTTGACTCATCATGTACCCCGAATATCAGCAATAAATTGATTCAGCACGTTTTCTTTATCCAACGAGCGTTCGGCATACTCACGTGCCACCGTGTTAACTTTTGGCATGGTTAGCGCCTGTTGAATCCCGCCAACCAGCGCATTGACTGATTCCGGCTCGACACACACCGCGATGCCAGGATAAGCGTCACACAACTGACCCAATTCGGTCTCAGGCTCAGCGGTAATCACCGCGTTACCGCCAACGGCGAGGATATTAGTCAGTTTGGACGGCAGTACTGCATCCGCCGCGCCACGCTTTTGTACGACCAGATGACAGTCCGCGAGCTTGAGCAGCGCAGGCAGCGCTGCATAAGGTTGCAGCGGAAAGAACATTACGTTGCGCAGGTCGCGTTCGCTGACCATAGTCTCCAGTCGCGCTTTGCCCCCGCCCTGCCCGACGATCGCAAACAGCCAGGGTTGCTCACTCAATTGGGCCGCCGCGTCGATGACGCACTCAAGCCCCTGCTTTTCACCGATATTGCCCGAGTAGAGAATGATTTTTTGATCCGCGGGCAATCCCAGTTTCTGGCGCAACGCCAAAGCATCGGCGTCGGTCACGTCACGAAAGCGCGCCACTTCCGACCAGTTCGGAAAGAAAATAACCTTGCGTGGCGCAACGCCTTTTTCCATGGCTTTGCGCATCATGGAACGGGAAATCGTCGAAATATTGTCCACGTTGTGCAAACCACTGCGTTCAAACACGCTGGCCAATTTCGCCACCATACCGCGCTTACCTTTGCCTGCCATGCCAAGTCCCAACATGGCATCGACTTCATAATCCTGAATGTGCAGCAGCGTGCGCGCGCCGCTGAGTTTTGCCAGCAAGCGCATCCCCGGCGTACAAAACAGCGTCGGCACCACGCCGATGATGCGATCCGGCTTCCAGCGACGTTGCGCCAGCAGCGGGAAGAAACTGCTCAGGGCGAAACTGCCCAAATGCAGCAGACGCTTGAGCGTTGAGGGTTGCTCAGGCACATACAGCGGACAACGCCAGACGGTGGCATCCCCCTCCTCGCGACGATAGCGCCAGGATGAATAGCGACCATTAACTTTCCATTGCGGATAATAAGGTGGTGCGGTGATCACCCGCACGTCATGACCTTGTTGCGCCATCCACTCCACCATTTCACCGGTGTACTTGCCGATACCGGTCAGCTCCGGCGAGTAGTTAATGCCATACACCAGGATCCTCATAGCCCAGGTACTCCGCTCTGACTTGCCTGGCAGAAGTAAGCCCGGCTGTTGGCGTGTACGCTGTCACTGGCCTGAATATCTGTCGCCGCCAGCCAGCGGTAGGCATCATGTTGTGCATCAGGCAGTTGCAGGTCGTTTTCTGATACGCGCAGACGAAATCCCAGCACGATGTAATGCGTTGAGAAATCATCCCCGGAAAAGTTGTCGTCATAGAAGTGCTGCCAGACACCATAAAACTCAGCGGCGGACAGCGGTAGACGCAACCCCAACTCAGCTTCAGTCAGCCGTTCAAAAGCCGCATGTAGCGATTCATCTTTTTGCACACGACCGCCGGGAACGAACCAGTAGCCCTGCGCCGGACGATTGAGACGCTTACCGAGCAGAAACTCTCCCTCGGCGTTTTCCACGATCAAGTCGATAGAAATCAGCGGGGTTGAACGTACGACGGTGGCAAAATCCTCATGACGTAAAAACATGCTTACCCCCGATAACGCTGCTGGTTTTCAAGGAACCACTGCCAGGTGCTGGCAAGCCCTGCCTCAAGTGATATCTCGTGATACCAGCCCAACTGATGCAAACGCGTAACGTCGAGTAATTTGCGCGGCGTCCCGTCAGGTTTGCTGGCGTCAAACACCACGCGCCCCTTGTAACCCACTACCTTGGCGATGGTCTGGGCCAGTTCACGGATGGTGCAGTCCACGCCGGTACCCACATTGATATGCGACAGCATCGGCTGGGTATATTCCTGCCAGACTTCATGAGCCAGCTCCATTACGTGGATGCTGGCCGCCGCCATATCATCCACATGCAGAAACTCGCGCATCGGCGTGCCGCTTCCCCACACCACCACATCCGGCGCATTTTGCTCGCAGGCTTCGTGAAAGCGGCGCAGCAGCGCCGGGATCACATGCGAATTGCTTGGATGAAAGTTGTCATGCGGCCCGTACAAATTCGTCGGCATCACCGAGCGATAATCACAGCCATACTGACGGTTATACGATTCACACAGCTTGATGCCAGCTATTTTGGCAATCGCATACGGCTCGTTGGTCGGCTCCAGTTGCCCCTGCAAGAGTTCGCTTTCGGCTATTGGCTGACTAGCATGTTTGGGATAAATACAGGATGATCCGAGAAACAGCAGTTTATTCACGTTATGCAGATGCGCCGCATGAATAATGTTGCTCTCAATCATCATATTTTCGTAAATAAAATCAGCGGGATACGTGTTATTGGCCACGATCCCACCCACTTTTGCCGCCGCCAGGTACACCTGGTCAATACGTTCAGCGGCGAAGAAGTGACGCACCGCGTCTCCATCCAGCAGGTTAAGCTCATCTCGGGTACGCAGCACCAGTTCGACATTATCTCGTTGGGCCAGCTGTCTTACGATGGCGGCCCCCACCATCCCGCGATGGCCCGCCACAAAAATACGTTGTTTCTTCATCCTCAGTACTCCAGCGCGATGGCAACCTCGTAACCGTGCGACTTCAGCAGGGAATGTTTCTTCGCTGCTTCAAGGTCGTTAGCGACCATTTCAGAGATCATCTGGCGCAGCGTAATTTCCGGTTTCCAGCCAAGTTTTTCATGTGCTCTGGCCGGGTCGCCCAATAGCGTTTCTACTTCTGCCGGACGGAAATAGCGCGGATCGACGGCGATTATCACGTCCCCAGGTTTCACGCCTGGCGCATCGTGTCCGGTCACGGAAACCACAATGCCTTTTTCATTCACGCCTTCACCTTCAAAACGCAGTTTGATACCCAGTTGCGCCGCCGCCATTTCTACAAACTGACGCACAGAATATTGCACGCCGGTGGCAATGACGAAATCTTCCGGCTGATCCTGCTGCAGCATCATCCACTGCATCCTGACGTAATCTTTGGCATGCCCCCAGTCACGCAGCGAATCCATGTTGCCCAGGTACAGGCACGACTCCAGGCCCTGAGCGATGTTGGCAATGGCGCGGGTGATTTTACGGGTGACGAAAGTTTCACCACGGCGTGGAGATTCGTGGTTAAACAGGATGCCGTTACAGGCATACATACCGTAGGATTCGCGGTAGTTAACGGTAATCCAGTAGGCGTAGAGCTTAGCCACCGCATAGGGCGAACGCGGGTAAAACGGCGTGGTCTCTTTCTGCGGAATTTCCTGTACCAGGCCGTAGAGTTCTGAGGTGGAGGCCTGATAGAAACGGGTCTTCTTTTCCAGACCAAGGAAGCGGATAGCCTCCAGCAAACGCAACGTACCTATTGCATCGACGTCCGCGGTGTATTCCGGTGAGTCAAACGACACCGCGACATGACTCATGGCGCCCAGGTTATAGACCTCATCCGGTTGGACCTCTTTTAAAATACGGGTCAGGTTGGATGAATCCGTTAAATCGCCATAGTGCAGATGGAATTTGGGGTTGCTTGAATGTGGATCCTGGTAGATATGGTCCACACGTTCGGTGTTGAATGATGAAGCGCGACGCTTAATGCCGTGCACTTCATACCCTTTTTCCAGCAGGAATTCTGCCAGGTAAGAACCATCCTGCCCGGTTACGCCAGTGATGAGAGCGACTTTTGACATGTTATTACCTCTTAAATGATCCCCTCAGGGAGTAACTTTCTCGACGCGTTCGCGTGTGACTACTGCGGGGTTTCCCCGACAAACGACATTTGCTGGCAGCGATTTAAATACGCTGCTGCGTGCTCCAACGACGGTGCCATCGCCAATCGTCACGCCTGGCGCGACAAAGACATCTGTCGCCAGCCAGCATTTATCGCCAACCACAATCGGTGTGGCGTTAATATCAAAATATTGGCTGGCGTAATCATGACTTCCGGTACATAAATAACTTTTTTGCGAAATAACCGCGTGTGCGCCAATCGTAATATTACCCAACGTATATAAAACCGCGTCATCACCCACCCAGGCATAATCTCCCAGGGTTAATTTCCACGGATAAGTAATTTTTACTGAAGGTCGAATAACTACGTTTTTTCCTATTTTTGCACCGAACATGCGTAATAAAAACGCACGCCAGCGATACATTACCTGGGGTGACCAGCGAAACAGTGTTGCCTGTACCGCCCACCATAATTGCACTTTAATGACACCGCTACCGCGAAAACCTTTCGGCACGCTGAAGCCGCTTAAATCCTGCATAATGCGCCCTTACGTTTTGCCATATAAAGTTTTTGTTTTACCGGTTGTACGCAGCCGTAAATATTCAGAAACCCCAGTCAAAAAACCTGGCATATGTAATATCTGCCGCTGAACTTTTTTTGCATCGCGGCATAATTCCAGATTATTCGTCGTTGACACTCCGCCCATCGAAAACTCCGACACCAGCCCGTCCAGTTTTTTGAAAGCGTAACCAGATTTATATAGTCTGGCAGCCAGCGCGTAATCGGACGATATTTTATATTGCAAATCATAGCGCCAGACATTCAGTCCTGAGAGCGGAAAAAAGATGGCCTGATGGCTGGCAGGCAGGCTGTGATAAATATACCAACCCGGCTTTGCCCGGCGCTTAATTTTGTTGCCATTGCCAAAATCCAGCAACGCGTCGCCGATAACCATGGCTTTATCACTCTGCGTTTTTAACTGGCGGATGAACTGAGCCGCATCGGCATGCAGAATATCCCCGGAATTGAGGAACAGCGCAAAGCGCCCGCACGCCATCGCAATGCCTTTGTTCATCGCATCATAAATGCCGTTATCCGGCTCGCTGACAAACCGCAACCGATGTTCATCACCGAGACCTTCAAGAAACACCGACGTACCGTCAGAGGAGCCGCCATCAACAACAATCCACTCAAAACTGATATCGCCTGCCTGCGCCAGGTGTGCCAGCGAGGCGTGAGTTTTGACGATCCCTTCCAGGTTGCGAAAGGCGACGGTAATAATACTAAGCAGCATGTGATTTACCTCGCGATATTCAGCGCCTTGCGCAAAATAAACGGACACACAATTAAGAAAGCGTATTCCGGACTAAATACTGACCCTGTAAAAAACATCGACAGCGGCGTAAAAAGATATAGCTGCACCCGATAATTCTGATTATCGCCAAAAGCAGTAATCATCATCTTCATGACTTTCCCCATATACCACAGGGTTAATATCACGGCGAACCACGAAAAATTAATAATCAGCAGATACAAACCATTGTCTATCGTTTTACCCACATCCGCACCGTTAAAAATTCCGAATGACGCGACATATTCATAAAGCGAACCGAATCTTACGACGCCATCAACATGCATTAACGAATAACCGACCATCACTAGCGGTCCCACGATTCGATAATACGATGACGACCCCTCGGTGCCTAAATCCCCAAGGCGCGTTGCGATGTATGGAAACGCAAATATCACACCGACTAAAAACACGCTTAATGAGATTATCGCCAGCGGCAACTTCTTTTTAATCGCATCCTTATTCAGGTACTGGAACGCCCACTCCAGGAGATAAAACAAAATAAACGTCATCACCCCGGAAAACGACCCTGATAATATTATCCCTGCCAGAATCATAGCATCGGACTTAGGCGTTTTGATACCAAACTGTTTGATACTGAGCCAAATTGAGATTAACGCCAGAGCGAAGAATGCCGGTTCGAAATAAAGCGCAGTGGTGCGTTTTCCGCCAAACTTAATAAAGTTCAGAACATAGCTGTTACTGTAAATAAGATATTTCGAAATAACTTCCATTAAACTGCTGCCGCCGCTGAGAATGATCTGCGCCATTTCAACTGCCGCTAACCCTACCACCAGCCCGACAACCAGCCAGAAAAAGCGCAGGATCTTAATATAGTTATGCGGCGAAATGGTTTTGAAGCGAATACTCCACACCATGCCAATAATCACCACGGTATAGACAAACAGCATCGCGGACGTGACGTACTTACTGGCATTCAGCGATTGACCGAACAGGTAGTTAAACGCCGTAAGCCCTCCCCCCACGCCCAGCGCAATCATTAATTTTTTAATATTGATGCGCTCGACAAACAGCAACAGCAGAACGGGCAAGAATGTGACAATCGTTATCGGGAAGCTCTCGCCAAGCTGGGCAAGTTTGACGTTAACCAGCAGATAAAGCAGCGGTAGCAGCAGATAGCTACAGATTCTGATAGAACGAGACATATTCCTCCAGCATCTGTTGTCCACTGTATGCCACCCGGCTGCGCTGGCTGAACGCGGCAAGCGATGTGTCGAATACCGCCTGCGCAATGTCTGATTTTTTCAGTTGTACCAGCCGCAATACATCCGCTTCACTGAACGTTTTACCGCCCGCTTTCGCCAGTACCTCTTGTGCCGCCTCGCTGTGCGTAGCAATCACCGGTACCCCGATGGAAAGCGCTTCGCACAGAATCAGCGGGTAATTATCAACGCGGGAGCTGAACACCAGTCCATCCATCTCGTTAAGCGCGCTCATCAACGCTCGCTTATCGCTTTCGAAGCCATGATTGATGACGTTATCGCCAGCAAAGGGAGAAAATTTGCCGAAGGTATGCAGCTCAATTTTTTCCCCGAGCGCCATCATCTCCTGCACCAGGCGCTGATTGGTTTTACCGTCATAGCGCAGGTCATGAGCCACCACCGCGATTTTCGGTCTGCCGTGTGGTTCATGTCTGGCGGGCAGTTCGGCAAGAATGGCTTCGGTTGCCACATCAATACCGTTGTTAATAATGCGGCAGCGCCCCATGCCATACAGACTGTTGAACGCGTCGGCCACATGCTGGCTGGGAGAGATAAACTGGCAGCCAAGCGCTAACATGTCGCGAAACCTCTGCCGCTTAGCGGGCACCTGCTGATGGGCTTTGTCGATTTTTACCGGCGGATAGTTGCTTAACATCGGGCATTTCTGGCAGCCTGTTTTCCAGCTTTCACACCCGTCTGTGAAAGCGCAACGCCCGGTCACGCTCCAGTGATCGTGCAGCGTCCAGACAAAGGTGATGTCCGGTTTATGCGCCTTCACCTTTTCGCAAAAGGTCACGACCTCTTCCAGGTTCAACCAGTAACTGTGCAGCACATGAAAATGCAGTACCAGCGGGCCGGATGTGCGGGTCACCGTACGATATAAACTGTTAAGATTGCCAAACAGGTCGCGGTTAGCGAAACGAAATAGCGCAATATTCGCCGCCGACGTCAGGCGCGGCGTATGTTTGATAACATGCGGATAATTACCGTGGCTGGCGCTTTTCTTGCCGCCTTTGCCATAGCCGTACACAAAGCGTGACGTCAACCCTTTCGCCAGCGCGCGCAGATGCAGATCTAACGCCACACCTGCCGCTCCACCTTCTGCGAGTCGCACATTAAATTGTAAGATATTCATTTTGTTACCTTCACTCGTGCTTTCTCGCCCACCACCAGCGTGTTGTCAGGGATGCTATCCACTACCACGCTCCCGGCGCCAATGGTCACGTTATCGCCAATAGCGACATCGCCGAGCACAGTGACGTTGGCCCCCAGTTCGACACCGTTACCGATGACCGGACAGGACAAATCTTTGCCGCCAGGATTACCAATGGTGACACCGTGGCGCAGAGTTAAATCGTCCCCTGCCACCACGTGTTTATTGATCACTACGCCATAACCATGATGGATAGTGAAACGACGACCGATAGATGCAGCGGCCTGAATTTCATAACCAAACAGGCATTCAGTAATCAGGCGATACAACACCAGCACCGGCGCAGCCCACAGGTTGTTCAAGATATTTTTTTTACGCCAGACGGAGCAAAAATGGGCAATCCGATAGGCCACTACCATGCAGCAGGGGCGCAGACTCCAGCCGTTCGCACGTAAATCTTCCAGCATACTTAGCGTCCTCGCAGTCCGTCGGCCAGACGCTTACTGTTGCGAATGGAAAGCAACGTCAGCAGCGTGCGCCAGTTCATTCGTTTATTGCGGATCTGATAGAGCGTAAACAGCTGATATTTCTTACTCGCCCGGTCAAATTTACCTTTGTGCTTACGATAGAACTGAAAGTAGCCGGAGAATTTATGCGGTGACGAGGTAATGCGCATCTCACCGTGGTTCACATGCAGGATCTGCGTCGCCTCTTTGACCTTCCACGGTTTGCCGTACGCCACCACCATCCTGAGAAAAATGTCGTAATCCTGCGCGGCTTTCAGTGTGGTATCGAACAGGCATGCTTTAAAACGCCATGCCCACGTAAAGACCTGATTACCAATAATATTGCGCTTGTAAAACTTGCGTCGGGAGTAAACTGACTTCGGATAGAGCGGCAGACTGGCCGGTTGCGAATACACTTCGCCTTCACAAACATAATCATTGGCATACAGAAACGCGTGCGTAACCAGTTGATGACGATGCTGCAGAAACACGCTCAGGCGATTCGGCGTCCATTCATCATCATCATCAATACCCGTAATATATTGCCCATTAGCCTGCATGATGGCCTGATTGCGCACCGCGCAGGCCCCGGAGTTCGTCGCGTTATGCGTATAGCACACGCGTGGGTCGTTCAGTTCCTCAACGAACTGCTGTAGTTGCTCATACGAGGAAGAACAGTCATCCACGATGATCATCTCCCAGTGAGGATAGTCCTGGCGCAACACCGATTTAATCGCCCGAATGGCCAGCTGTTGGCGATTCCAGGTTGGCATATAAATTGAAATGAGTGGGTTTTCTGTCGTCATTTTCGTTTCCCAAATAAAGTTGCCTGATGGCGCTACGCTTATCAGGCCTACATTCGATATGCGTTGCTGTTCGTTATCTATTTCGAATCCGACGTGTATTCGTATTCGTAGTAACCGTAATCCTGATAGCCACTGGCACGGCGGAAGATCGAGTTGAGGATCACCCCTTTAACCTGAATGCCGTTTTGCTCAAACCGACTCAGGCTGGTTTCCACCTCTTTCAGCGTATTGACCGCATAACGCGCCACCATCAGCGTGGTGCCGACATGGCGGCCAACAATTGCCGCATCGGTCACCGCCAGTATTGGCGGGGTATCTATCAGGACCAGGTCATAGTGCTCGCTGGCCCACGTAATCAGTTCGCCAAAGCGTTCACTCATCAGAAGCTCAGATGGATTAGGGGGGATTTGTCCGCGAGGGATCAGATCAAAATTCGCAATGGAGGTCGGTTTCGCGCTGGAGGAGATATCCCCCTTACCGACGAGGATCTCGGACAGACCGTTGACGTTACTGGTCCCCAGCAGTTCGTGGGTATAGCCTTTGCGCATGTCACAGTCGATCAACAGCACGCGCTTGTGGGTCTGGCTAATGACCGCCGCCAGGTTAGCGCAGACAAATGTTTTACCTATCGACGGGCTAACGCCGGTCAGCATCAACACGTTGTTGCGCGCCTGCATCATGGCGAAGTGCAGACTGGTACGCAGGCTACGGACCGCTTCTATGGCGAGATCCGTTGGATTCCCCACCGCCAGTAACTGGGTTTGTTTGTAACGCTTCACACCTTTAATGGTCTGAACGTTATCGCGCGCTTTTTGCCATTCTGAAAGCGGGATGCTGGCATAAACGCTGATGCCATGCTCTTCCAGCACCTGCGGGCTTTCGATGCCGCGGTTAAACAGGGAACGCAGCAATACGCCCACCACCGAAAGCATCAAACCAAGAATAATGCTACCGAGAATAATCAACGCCTTTTTCGGCTTCAGCACGCCTGGCTGGGCAATCGCGGGATCGACGATGCGCACATCTCCGACCGTACTCGCCTCGGTGATCTTCAGTTCCTGTTGCTTATTTAACAGCTGCATATAGACCTGCTGACCGGACTCCACATCGCGGGTCAGCCGGACAATTTCCTGCTGCGTTTTCGGCATTGCCGTAACACGCCCGTTCAGCTTGCTTTTCTCATCTTCCAGCGCCTGGCGTTTTTCCAGCAATGTGCGATACGCCGGGTGCGCTTTGGTGAATAACTTTGAGATTTCCGCTTCTTTAAAGGTCAGTTCGTTGAGCTGCGCATCGATATTTACCATGGAATCGAGCACCGCTTTAGCTTCCAGCGGCAAATCCACGGAGTCTTTATCCTGACGGAAGGCATTCAGCTTGTTTTCGGCAACGTCCAGCCGGTTACGCACCTCAGGTAACTGTTTTGCCAGAAACGCCAGACTTTTAGCGGCCTCTTCTGACTTACGTTCTACGTTTTGTTGCAGATAGTTGCGGGTAATACTGTCGAGGATCTGGCGGATTTGTTCGCGGTCTTCGCCGGTAAAAGTCAGGCTCAATACGCCAGTATCTTTGCCGGTTTCTGTCACCATCAGGTTATTTTGCAGGGTGTTAATCATGCCCAATGTGGAAAATTTGTTGACGGTAAATTGGCTCTCAGGGCTGGCATGAATCGCCTCAACCAGCATCGTCACGCCATCGTGATTCAACAATTGCCCAACCTGACCGCGGGCGCTAAATCCCCCATCACTGACTAATTGATAACTTTTATCGTTCAACACGCTTAGCGTAAAAGTCTGTTCCTTCATCGCCTTTGGCAGCGTAAAGGTGGTGACATTAACGGTTTCATTCTGGCGCCCCATCAACCGATCCCAGCCTGCGCCAAAAATCGGAAATGTATCTTTCGTCACCGCGATATCCAGATTGAGATCGTCTACCGTTTTTCCCAGTACCAGCCGTGACTGAATGAGCTGAATTTCCGCTTCCGAAGCCGGCGGTTTATTCGACAACGCCGAGCCAATATCCTGCACCAGGGAATTCCCGGTATTTTGCTCAATTTGCACCAGCGCATCCGCACTGTAGATCGGCGTGGCAAACAGCGTGTAGACCGCCGCACATAACGCAAACGTCGCCGTAATACCAAGCACCCACCAGCGAGCTTCCACCACCGTTCCTACCAGACGGCCAATATCGATTTCATCATTGCCCGTAACCGGCGCGGCAGACTGTTTTACTTTTTCTGTCATTGTTTTCCCTGCTCCGCGTTCAATGCCTGAGCCCACTGGCGGGCAGACCGTTCAAGTAATGCGTACACCGCGTCAAACGCATCCCGACTTTTACGGTATGGGTCGGGAATTTCACGTTCGCTGTCCCAGTGACCAAAAAGCATCACTTTGCCGCGCATCTCCGGCACCATTTCGCACAGGGCTGAAATATGGCGTTTTTCCATGGTCAGGATCAGGTCATACTCCCGGCACATGCGTCCTGAGATCTGGCGGGCACAATGATTTTCCAGTGACAGGTTGTGCGCCTGCGCGACGCTAATAGCACAGGGATCCGCACCTTTACCCACCAGCGCCCCGAGACCTGCAGAAGAGACCGTCAACGCCGGATGAAACTTCCTTAACAAGCGTTCTGCCGTCGGGGAACGGCAAATGTTCCCCACACAGACAACCAATATTTTGTTAAACATGACGATTACCAGTTGTGAAGGTCGCTGGCCGTGTCCGTCATATAGCGAACACCGCTAATGGTCGGCAGCAACTGATTGATCAAACGGTTCCAGCGGGCAACAGGCGCGGTCGTGACATACACCACATCGTAAGGCTGGAGTCGGAATGACGTCGCCATCACCAGCGAAGTCGCATCGGACATATCAAGCTGATAGATATTGGCGATCTTGCCGTTGTGCCCGCTTTCGCCTTTCAACGGACGAATAACGAAAATGCCGCTGGCGTTGGAGGTGGTCAGATCGATACCTTCCGCATTGCCAAGCGCTTCAGTGAGCGTCATACCGCTGAAGTCCATTTTGAGGGTGCTCTGCTTCTTCACTTCCCCCATCACGAAGACTTTCAGATCGTCATTACGCGGAACAAACAGAATGTCGCCAGGATAGAGCAGACGGTTCTGGCTCAGGTCGCCATTTTGCATCAGCGCTTGCAGTGAAATTCGTTGCTCCTGACCTTTGTGAGTCAGTACAACATTGCGCCAGTCAGCCGCCTCGGTAAGACCGCCTGCGGCGTTAATGGCATCAAGAATGGTAAGCGGTACGTTGGTGATGGCCTGCTGGCCAGATTTATTCACCTGCCCGGAGACATAAGCCTTCTGCGAGCGGAAAGCGGCGATATTAACGTCCACCTGCGGGTCAGCAATGTATTTCGCTAAGCGCCCGGTAATATCACTACGAATTTCTGCCAACGTTTTTCCCACCACGCTGACTTTGCCAATGTAGGGGTAAAACATGGTGCCATCAGGTTGCACCCAGTTGCCGGTATCGCTTGAGCTACGATACTGCCCGGCCGGGGTCGTGAGTTCAGGATGATCCCAGACGGTCACATTCAGGACATCGCCTGGACCGACCCGATACTGATATCCTGCAATCTCCTGCTCCAGCGACATGTTAGGCTGCGCAACATTCGGACGAGGACGTAATTGCTCGACCAGTCGCGGGGTCAGTGGATAAACATTCACCATCCGATTGATATCAAAATCAGCGTCCTGCTGTTTAATCACATCTTTGCCCATCGTAGACATATTGCTGCCCGGAAGCACGGTACAACCGTTTATCAAGATTACCGATACCAGGACTGGTATCAATTTAAGTTTGGAGTTCATCATTGATTATTTATCACTTTGGCAGAGTAATTATCACGTGCGTTCTAAATAGCGGCTTCGCCTGTACACATTTACCTTGCCGTTAATTGAAAAGGAATTTAACTGGCATCAGTCCTAAAAATAATGGATTCATCTGCGGTCTCTTGACAGAATAATTTAGGCTTGTTTTCAGGTGACCAGACACGCTACCGCCCCTGGCTTCATTAGCTACCAATGCACTGATTAATTTAAATTTTTATCTTCTCCTTTATTTTCATCATATTCAGAACAGCAACGCATCGGGAATAACGCCACCGGTTAATGAGGAAATATTATCTTTTGATTATTACCGCAAGAATTGTTGCAGCTAAGTGAATAGCAGGCAAGATAACAAGCCTCCGTTCACTTGCTTTTAAGATTAATATTAAGCGTGGAATTTATATGTTTTTAGGATTTTATCGATATTGACAGCATGACTAAATAAATACGCCACCTGCGATATTTCCTAAATATAATTGGCTAAAGAAGTTTATTTCCTGTAGTTACATTACGGCTATTATCCCGCTGGCATCCTGATATAACCGCCAGAGAAATCCCTTTCCGGCATTGCATTTTCCGCCAGTTTTACCCATGATCGAATTGTGACAATTGTCATACAACTATGGGTATAGCATTTACTATGGAATGGATGGCCGATCCGTCAATCTGGGCCGGACTCGTCACGCTAATCGTGATCGAACTTGTTCTTGGCATTGATAATCTTGTTTTTATTGCCATCCTCGCGGAGAAACTCCCTCCTGCCCAGCGGGATAAGGCGCGTATTACCGGGCTCCTGCTGGCGATGGTCATGCGACTGCTGCTACTGGCATCAATATCCTGGCTGGTGACGCTGACTACGCCACTGTTCAGCATTCGTGGCCTCAGTTTCAGTGCACGCGATCTGATTATGCTGTTTGGCGGTTTCTTCCTGTTGTTTAAAGCCACAATGGAGCTAAACGAACGGCTGGAAGGCAAAGACAGCGACAATCCCACCCAGCGTAAAGGCGCTAAGTTCTGGGGAGTGGTCGCGCAAATTGTGGTGCTTGACGCCATCTTCTCTCTGGATTCCGTCATTACCGCCGTCGGGATGGTCGATCACCTGGCGGTGATGATGGCGGCGGTGATTATCGCCATCAGCCTGATGATGCTCGCCAGTAAGTCGTTGACGCGCTTTGTCAACAGCCACCCAACCATCGTTATTCTGTGCCTGAGCTTCCTGCTGATGATTGGTTTCAGCCTGGTCGCCGAAGGGTTCGGTTTCCATATCCCGAAAGGTTACCTGTACGCCGCTATCGGCTTCTCGGTTATGATCGAAGCCTTGAACCAGCTGGCAATCTTTAACCGTCGTCGCTTCCTGTCAGCCAACCATACCTTGCGCCAGCGCACTGCCGAGGCGGTTATGAGGCTGCTGAGCGGTCAAAAAGAAGATGCCGAACTGGATGCCGAAACCGCTGCTATGCTGGCGGATCACCAGGAGGGTCAGATTTTTGCGCCTCAGGAACGGCGGATGATTGAGCGCGTACTGAATCTTAATCAGCGTACCGTCAGCAGCATCATGACCTCACGCCACGACATTGAACACGTCGATCTCAACGCACCCGAAGCAGAAATTCGCGCTTTACTGGAAAAAAATCAGCATACGCGCCTGGTTGTTACCGGGGAAGACGAGGAGGAAGAGCTGCTGGGCGTAGTACATGTCATCGATCTGCTGCAGCAGTCCCTGCGCGGCGAGGCGCTCGACTTACGCGTCCTGATTCGTCAGCCGCTGGTGTTCCCGGAAACCCTGCCGCTGCTTCCGGCGCTGGAGCAGTTCCGTAATGCCCGCACGCACTTCGCTTTTATTGCAGATGAATTTGGTTCTGTCGAAGGGATCGTAACGCTCAGTGACGTAATGGAAACCATCGCCGGTAATCTGCCAAATGAGGTAGAGGAGATTGATGCCCGCCATGATATCCAGAAAAATGCCGATGGTTCGTGGACAGCTAACGGTCACATGCCGCTGGAAGATCTGGTGCAGTACGTCCCTATTCCGTTAGATGAAAAACGTGAATATCACACCATTGCCGGGCTTTTGATGGAATATTTACAGCGTATTCCAAAAACCGGAGAGGAAGTTCAGGTTGGCGACTACCGACTAAAAACTCTGCAGGTGGAAAACCATCGCGTGCAAAAAGTCCAGTTGATACCGCTACACGGTGAAGAAGAGATGGATTACGAGGTGTAAATCACCCGCCGGATGGCGCATTAGCTGCCATCCGGCAATGTGAATCAGAGTTTATCCAGCAACTTTTTAACATCTTTACCGTTGCGGGAGTCTTTATTGCGATCGGCCCAATCGTTCAGACGACGTTTCGCTTCATCCTGCAGATGCTTACGCAGCAACTGATCGACCTGCAAGTTATAGTTCAGCGCCTGCCACTGGCCATAAACCCTGAGAGGAACCGGCGTGGCTTTCAGGAACTTAATCAGCTTGCTTTCGCCATCCCAACCGCCCAGCACGCGAATGTTAAACAGCGTGTCGCAATTCTGCTTCACCAGGTCTAACGTCCCCTTGCCAGTCAGCGCAAGCATCGCCGACTCACCGGCCATGTTATCCAGCGTAACCTCGCCGTTATCCAGCGTCATATCGGTGACAAAGCGATCCAGACGGGTGACGTTATCCAGATTTTGCTGTGATTTCACATCACCGCCGCTGCGTTCTACGGCTTGTTGTATCATCTGCTGGAAGTTCATCCCTTCCATTCGCGTATCGCTCATTTCGACATGAGCCTGGCCTTGCCAACTATGGCGAAACGCCTGGGCGTCAATATCCGAGCCGGAAAAATCTCCCGCCAGTGACAGCTTGCCGGTCAGCGCGATGGGGTAATTGAAGGCTTTGAGGATAGCGCCTATTTCTACGCCTTCCAGCCGCGGATGAAAGACTGCGCGCGGCGCATCTTTTCTGGCGTCCAACGTACCGGGAAGCGAAACACGTCCACCGTTACTTTTGCCTTCCAGCTGTGCGATATTCATTAAGCCGAACTGGTTATTTATTTTTGCCGAGACATTCTCAAACGCCATTTTACGCCACAATACTTTGTCAGCCTGTAACGTGATGTCTGCCGAAAATCCCTTGAGTCCCTGGTAAGAGACGGCATCAACCTGCGAAGCAATGACGGGGCGCGCCAGCGTCGACTGACTCTGCCCTTGCTGAACCTCACCGTTTGTCGCCGCCACGGCATCGCGTTGCACAATCAGATTGTCCAGATTGAGCTGACCAAATTTCAGGTCGACGAGCCATTCTGGTTTATCTAACAGCGACACCTGGGCTTGCCCGGCGAGAGAGCTGTCGTTAGCGGTTAAATGAATCTGGTTAAACGCGAGCTGTTTTTTCTCTTCCAGCCACTGCGCCTGAAGCTGTCCCTCACCTTTAATTCCCTGCGACGGAAGATCGGCCCCCTGTAGCTGCCAGCTTAACTGCTCAATATTAGCGGACAAATTATGCGGGTAGTCGGAGGCATCGACGGTGCCGTTAAACGATAGCGCAAGGTCACGCTGATCGCGGTTCACACGCCCGGAGAAATCAAACGTACCGCGGTGCTGGCTATCCTGTTCCATCTCCAGACGAATATCGCGAACCGTTACCTGCTCGTCGTCTTCATGCTGGAATACCAGAACGCTGTCGGCGACGCGCAGACGGGCGATATCAAACGACCATCCTTTGTCTTCCGCCAGATCGGGCAACGTATTGTCTTTGGGGGCAACGGGCGCATCTTGTCCACGCACCGCCTCAGTTTGCGGGGTCAGTTGAATCACAGCCCCCTTGAGCATCACCTGCTTCACACTGAGCTGATGACTCAACAACGGCCACAACGCGACGTCGAGGCGCATATTGTCGGCACGAATCAGGGGTTCGCTGGCACCTTCAGCCGTCAACGCCATGCGCCCCGAGAGGATGCTCAACTGAGGCCATACGTGCCAACGCAGAGGACCATCCAACTGCAGCTGATATCCGCTACGCACAGCAACCTGCTTGACCATATACGCGCGGAAATCATTCGGATTCACCAACAGTACTAACGCAGAAAAACCGGCCACCAGCACGACCAGAAGGATCATCAGCGTTGTCAGAAATCGTCTCATGCTATCCCCAATGGACTGAAAACATTCAGTCTTTATCGATCCGGCTGGCAACGGCGCCCTGCTGATCGCGATACTTTGCATCCTGACGACGATTGTAAGGTCGCGCAGCCGGACCGGAAAGCGGTTCGAAACTCAACGCGCCAATTGGCATGCCAGGGCGCAGGGCCAGCGGTAATTTTCCGGAGTTGTAAAATTCCAGTACGATGCACCCTGACCAGCCCGGATCGATACGGTGTGCGGTAACGTGTACCATCAGTCCCAGACGCGCTAATGAAGAACGTCCATCTAACCAACCGACGAGATCGGAAGGCAACGTCACGGATTCGAACGTCACCGCCAGCGCAAGCTCCCCCGGATGCAGGAAAAATGCCTCGCCGTCCTTAAGGACGATTTCATCGCTCATCACGCGATCCAGCGCAGCGCTGACTTCATCTTTCGGTCCACTCAAATCGATATACGCCGCCGTATGACCGCGGAACGTACGGAATTTGTTACCAAGACGCACATCTACCGTGGCGCCATTGATTCGCTCGACAGGAGGGCGTGGAGTGATCGACAGGCGACCTTCATCCAACCAGGCTTCAATATCTCGGTCACATAAACGCATGGCACTTTCTCCTTTCGTGCTTCAACCCCTTAATGCCAGGCGCGTTAAGGGTGAGCCAGGTTATCACTGAACGGTACACAATTCGCTGAACTTATTCAAAGAACTGACTGATTTTAGCCTTCAGAATATCGATGGCGATGCGGTTTTTACCCCCGCGCGGCACGATGATGTCGGCGTATTGTTTTGAAGGCTCAATAAATTGCAGGAACATTGGACGTACGGTTTTTTGGTATTGCGCCATCACCGAATCCATGGAACGGCCACGCTCGTTCACGTCCCGTTTAATACGGCGCATCAGGCATATATCCAGCGGCGTATCAACAAAAATAGAGAAGTTCATCTCGTCACGCAAACGCGCGTCTGTCAGCAGCAGAATGCCTTCCAGGATGATCACTTTCTTGGGTTCGATATGAATAGTGTCTTGCGTGCGTGTATGCTCAACATAACTGTAAACGGGTAGTTCAATGGCACTTCCGCGTTTAAGCGTCTGCAGATGTTGAAACAGCAGGCTGTGATCCATCGCGTTCGGATGGTCGTAGTTGGTTTTTACACGTTCTTCCATCGACAGATGGCTTTGATCTTTGTAATAGCTGTCTTCGGGAATAACGCCAATATGTTCGTCACCGACTTGTTCACGTAATTCGCGGTAAAGCGTGCTGGCAATAAGACTCTTGCCGGAAGCCGATGCGCCGGCGATGCCGATAATGACGCACTGATGGGACTGATCAGTCATAAATTTAGCGACCTGATTAACCTGGATGTTAAGGAAGGGCGGCGTCGAAACGCCAAACGCGGCAATTATAGGGATTTCAGCGGCGCGATGCCAGTCCAGCCTGCGCCAATGCTTTCCTTGTCGCAAATTAAAATGATCAGTTTTAAAGCAGGTGCTAAATTTATCTATCAGCCTTAGGAATTAATAGCTTGAGAGTGTTAATTTATGCGCAGCTGGCGTATAAATTGTAAATTATTTGTACTAGCATAATCGCAGATTAAACAAGATGTATTCGGCATATCTCCCGGACAACATCGGCTATTTGGGTAGAGTGGTAATGAGTAAACAATCCCAACATGTTTTAGTTACCTTACCTCATCCTCTACTGCGCATGGCCAGTTTAGGTCTGGTGGCTTTTATTTTTACGCTATTCTCGCTGGAACTGTCACGTTTCGGCGCGCAGCTGGCGCCGCTTTGGTTCCCAACGTCAATCATGATGGTGGCTTTTTACCGTCATGCGGGAAAGATGTGGCCGGGAATTGCGCTGGCTTGTTCATTTGGTAATATCGGCGCGTCCTTACTCTTCTTCCCCGGTGAATCGCTTAGCTTCACCTATACGGCTATCAACATTATTGAGGCTGTCGTTGGCGCAATGCTATTGCGTAAACTGCTGCCCTGGTACAACCCCTTACAAAATCTCAACGACTGGGCGCGCCTGGCTTTTGGCAGCGCCGTGGTTCCTCCCGTGTTGGGCGGCTTGCTACTGTGGTTATTGCTGCCAAAGGAAACCTCGTTAAATACCTTTCTTATTTGGGTGCTGTCAGAATCCATCGGCGCGCTGGCGCTGGTGCCGTTAGGTTTGCTGTTTAAGCCCCATTATCTGCTCCGCCACCGCGACCCACGGTTACTGCTTGAAACCGTCATCACACTTCTGGTGACCTTGACGCTCAGTTGGCTGTCCATGATGTATCTTCCATGGCCTTTTACCTGCGTTATCGTCCTGTTGATGTGGAGCGCTGTTCGTCTGCCGCGAATGGAGGCATTTTTAATTTTCCTCAGCACCGTAATGATGGTCTCGATGATGTTGGCCGCCGACCCTTCGCTGCTCTACATCCCAAAACCCAACTTGACGACCAGCCTGCCTTGGCTGCCGTTTTTGATGATCCTGCTGCCGGCCAATATGATGACGATGGTGATGTACGCGTTTCGGGCCGAACGCAAACATATCTCTGAAAGCGAATCGCGCTTTCGCAATGCCATGGAATATTCCGCGATTGGTATGGCGCTGGTGGGGACCGAGGGGCAATGGCTCCAGGCGAATAAAGCGTTGTGCCAGTTTCTGGGCTACAGCCAGGATGAGCTACGTTCGCTAACCTTCCAGCAATTAACCTGGCCGGAAGATCTAAATAATGATCTCGAGCAGTTAGATATGCTGGCGCGCGGGGAAATCAACAGCTACTCCATGGAAAAACGCTATTACACGCGCTCCGGTGATGTCGTCTGGGCCTTGCTGGCCGTTTCGTTGGTGCGTAATAGCGACAATACCCCACTCTACTTTATTGCGCAGGTTGAGGATATTAACGATCTGAAGCATACCGAGTGGATTAATAAACGGTTGATGGAGCGCATTACCCTCGCCAATGAAGCCGGGGGAATTGGCATCTGGGAATGGGAGCTGCAGCCTGACGTCATCAGTTGGGATAAGCGCATGTTTGATCTCTATGAAGTCCCTGCGCATATCAAACCCAGTTGGCAAGTCTGGTATGACTGCGTTGTGCCCGAAGATCGTGAACATGCTAAAAATGTCATTCGTGATTCGCTGGCCGCACGGGCCCCCTTTAAGCTCGAGTTTCGTATTGCGGTCAAAGATGGCGTGCGGCACATCCGCTCACTGGCAAACCGGGTACTGAATAAAGATGGCGAAGTTGAACGCTTCCTTGGCATCAATATGGATATGACCGAGGTGAAGCAGCTTAACGAAGCGTTGTATCAGGAAAAAGAACGTCTGCACATTACGCTGGATTCGATTGGCGAAGCAGTGATTTGTATTGATGTCGATATGAACGTGACCTTTATGAATCCGGTCGCAGAGAAGATGAGCGGCTGGCAGCAGGAAAGCGCCATCGGCATTCCGCTGCTGACGGTACTCCGTATTACTTTCGGCGACAACGGACCGCTGATGGAGAATATCTACAGCGCTGACATGTCGCGTACGGCCATCGAGCAGGAAGTCGTCCTGCATTGTCGCAACGGCAACAGTTATGACATTCAGTACAGCATCACCCCCCTCAGCACACTCGATGGCGGCAGCATTGGCTCGGTGCTGGTGATTCAGGATGTCACCGAGTCACGTAAAATGCTGCGCCAGCTTAGCTACAGCGCCTCTCATGACGATCTGACGCAGTTGGCAAACCGGGTCAGCTTCGAAAATCATCTAAAACAGTTACTGCATACGGTTCACGACACGCACCAACGTCATGCATTGGTTTTTATCGATCTCGATCGTTTTAAAGCCGTAAACGATAGCGCTGGTCACGCCGCAGGCGATGCCCTGCTACGCGAACTCTCTTCACTGATGCTCAGCATGCTGCGTTCCAGCGATATGCTGGCGCGCCTTGGCGGTGACGAGTTTGGTCTGTTGCTGCCAGATTGTAATATCGAAAGCGCCCGCTTTATCTCAGGTCGCATCATCAGCGCCATCAACGATTACCACTTTATGTGGGATGGACGCTTGCACCGTATTGGCGCCAGTGCGGGAATTACGCTAATTGATGAAAAAAACCATGTCGCGAGCGACGTCATGTCCCAGGCGGATATAGCCTGTTATGCGGCGAAGAACAGTGGACGTGGGCGAGTCTGCGTTTATGAACCCCAGCAAAGCGAGGCCCATGCGGCGCGAAGCCAACTGTCATTGGATGAACAAAGACACACCATTACGCACAATCCAATGTTAATCATCGCCAGGGGCGTGGCCTCCCCGCGTATACCAGAGACGTTTAGCTTCTGGCTGCTCTCACTACGCTTAGGGACAGCTGAAGGAGAAATTATTGAAGAGCACGCTTTCCGTGCCGGGCTGGTCGATTCTACATTGAATCAGGCGCTTGACCGCCGGGTATTTACCGAGTTCTTCCAGAGTGCAGCCCCGGCCGTCGCCAGTAAGGGACTCAGCATTGCCCTGCCCCTTTCCGCCGCCGGATTGCTGAATACAGAACTTGTTGACGAACTGCTGGGGCAACTGCAAAGAAGTCCGTTACCACCACGACTGCTGCACCTGACCGTTCCGTCTAACGTGATAAAAACAAACCCAACGCAGGCTATATCCACACTACATCGACTGCGACAGTGCGGATGTCGAATTATTTTAAGTCATGTCGGTCGCGATTTAGATCTTTTTGACAACCTGAAGTATCACATGGTTGATTACCTTCTACTCGACAGCGAGCTAAGCGCCAGTGTCCACGGTAACTTGATTGACGAAATGTGGGTGTCCATTATCCAGGGCCATGCTCAGCGTCTGGACATTAAAACCATCGCTGGCCCGGTGCAGTTGCCGCTAATCATGGATGCGCTTTCTGGCATCGGGATTGATATGATTTATGGCGATATCATTGCCGACGCCCAACCGCTGGATCTGCTACTGAATACCAGTAATTTCGCCATCAACTGACGGCTGCCAGCCATCCGTATACCAGATATGTAATAACGCATAGGAGCGCCAGGGCTTCCAGCGCTCTGCATACCGCCGAATCTGGGCGGGCGTCATGCCGGCAAAACGTTGTTTTATCAGATAGTCATCCGGCAGAAAAACATCTTTCGCCTGCCAGCCGCGCAGCGCAAAGTAGTTGGCAGTCCAGCGCCCTATGCCGGGGAAAGTTTGCAGATGTTTGACGCCTTGCTCGATATCGGCAGGCGCTTGTGTCGCAAGCGTTCCATCCAGCGTCGCGCGAGCCAGATGAATTAACGCTTCAGCGCGTTTGAGCGGCATCCCTAACGCTTTCAGGTGTAATGGATCGGCATCAGCGAGCGCTTCAGGGGTAGGAAAACACACATACTCTGGCGCATCCTCCAGCGTATCCCCATAAGTATGCGCCACTTTCGCCGTCAGTTTCGCCGCCATAGCTACGCTGACTAACTGCCCTAAAATCGCCCGTACTCCTTGTTCAAACGCATCAACACTGCCCGGCAAACGCAGTCCCGGACGCGCTGCCCCAAGGCTTCCCAGCGCGCTGACGATTTGCTGCGGGCAACAGGTAAGATCGAATAAGCGCGTCATTTTAGCCAGACACTCTGCGGCAACCGGCTGTAGCCCCGGACTCAACGTCACGTGTAGTTGATGGGTGTGTAGATCCGGTATCACGCGCACCAGACCACGATGATTCCCGACAGTCAGGCTTCTGGCATAACGCAGATCCCCCACGGTTTCTACCCCTTCCACCGCACGGGCGGCCAGGAACCCCAGCATCCAGGGCCAGTCATAAGGCGGTTGCCAACTCAGCGTGAACATTGCGTTTTCCTTTTCAAGCAAACCTACAGCATAAACGGTATTCAAACGATACGCCTTGCTTTCATATTCCAGTTGTCGGGACGTCGACATTTCGTTAAAGTCACGCCCCTTCTTCACTGGCATGGGGATTTTTACGGTGTTTATTGGTTTTGACTACGGTACGGCAAACTGTTCAGTGGCCGTTATGCAAGACGGGCAGCCACACTTGCTCAAAATGGAAAACAACAGCACGCTTCTGCCCTCAATGCTGTGTGCGCCAACGCGCGAAGCGGTCAGCGAATGGCTGTATCGCCATCACGACGTCCCAACCACGGATGACGAAACGCAGGCGCTGCTGCGTCGTGCGATGCGCTATAACCGCGAAGAAGATATTGAGGTTAATGCCAACAGCGTGCAGTTCGGTCTGGCTTCACTGGGTCACTATATTGACGATCCGGAAGAGGTGTACTTCGTTAAATCACCAAAATCCTTTCTCGGTGCCAGCGGTCTGAAACCGCAGCAGGTTGCGCTGTTTGAGGATCTGGTCTGCGCCATGATGCTGCATATTCGTAATCAGGCACAAAGCCAGTTGCCGGAAGCCATCACCCAGGCCGTTATTGGTCGCCCAATCAACTTCCAGGGTTTAGGTGGCGATGACGCCAATGCTCAAGCGCAGGGGATTCTTGAACGTGCGGCAAAACGCGCTGGTTTTCAGGATGTTGTTTTTCAATACGAACCGGTAGCGGCTGGCCTGGATTACGAAGCCACGCTGCAGGAAGAAAAACGCGTATTGGTCGTGGACATTGGCGGGGGTACGACCGACTGTTCATTGTTGCTGATGGGGCCGCAATGGCATCAACGCGCCGATCGCGAAAATAGCCTGCTGGGGCACAGCGGCTGCCGCGTAGGCGGTAACGATCTGGATATTGCGCTGGCATTTAAACACTTGATGCCACTCCTCGGCATGGGTGGAGAAACGGAAAAAGGCATCGCCTTACCTATTTTGCCCTGGTGGAACGCGGTCGCGATTAACGATGTCCCCGCGCAAAGTGAGTTCTACAGTAGCGCCAACGGACGCTTACTGAACGATCTTGTGCGCGACGCCCGGGAAGCCGATAAAGTCGCCCTGTTGCTCAAAGTCTGGCGCGAGCGTCTGAGCTACCGCCTGGTACGCAGCGCAGAAGAGAGCAAAATCGCACTGTCCGACCAGAACATCGTTACGGCGGCGATACCGTTTATCAGTGAAACGCTGGCCACCGATATCAGCCAACACGGACTGCAAGCCGCGCTCAATCAGCCCCTGGTGCGCATTCTCGAGCAGGTTCAACTGGCGCTGGAAAACGCGCAGGAAAAACCGGACGTGATTTACCTGACCGGCGGCAGCGCGCGTTCGCCGTTGATCAAAAAAGCTCTCGCAGAGCAGCTTCCGGGGATCCCAATTGCCGGTGGCGATGATTTCGGTTCCGTCACCGCCGGACTGGCCCGCTGGGCTGAGGTTGTTTTCCGCTAAGCCGCTCGCATGCTGAAAAGGACGTGTATTGACATCACCTTAGCTGTAGCTTATTTTCAGGAGTGAGGGTTAGGGAAGGTCTCCCCTCCCCCTGGTGTCTTAGTAAGCCGGTAAGCTAATCACTAAGAGTATCACCAGTATGATGACGTACTTCATCATAACCCTTTCCTTATTTTGGCCCCTTCCTCGGGAGGGGTTTTCCCGTTCCAGCGTCCCGCTGAAATCTCTGGCTTACCTCCTTTTTGCCTTGAACGCACTCTAACGCACTATTTCTTGTTCGCCGTTTTCACCGCTTAATGTTGCGTAATACCTCGCAAAGCCGCGTCAGCATTCAGACGAATCCCGACAGTGTTTCATAATTCCTCCATTTTTCTCCCTTGTTCGCTGGCTAAACTAGTATCATTCCGCGAATCGTTTCAGGATGAGAAACTCATAACAATGAAAGGCAGTAACAAATCCCGCCGGGTGATAGCAATTGTGATCGTCGTGGCCGCCATCGCCGCATTCTGGTTCTGGCAAAGCCGCAGTGAACCCCAGGGAACCGCACCAGGCGCGACCAAACCAGCACAGCACTCGCCAGGGGCTGGGCGTCGTGGTATGCGTTCCGGGCCGTTGGCTCCCGTTCAGGCTGCCACCGCCACTGAGGAAGCCGTTCCACGTTATCTGACGGGGCTAGGCACCATTACTGCCGCCAATACCGCTACGGTGCGAAGCCGGGTAGATGGCCAGCTCATCGCGTTACACTTCGAGGAAGGGCAACAGGTAAAAGCTGGCGACCTTCTGGCAGAGATAGACCCCAGCCAGTTTAAAGTTGCTCTGGCTCAGGCGCAGGGGCAACTGGCAAAAGATAAAGCCACGCTGGCGAATGCCCGTCGCGACCTTGCGCGTTATCAGCAGTTGGTAAAAACCAATCTGGTCTCCCGCCAGGAGCTGGATGCCCAACAGGCGCTGGTAAATGAGACGTTAGGGACAATCAAAGCGGATGAAGCCAGCGTCGCCAGCGCCCAATTGCAGCTCGACTGGAGCCGTATAACTGCCCCTGTCGATGGTCGGGTCGGTTTGAAGCAGGTGGATGTTGGCAACCAGATTTCCAGCGGCGATACCACCGGTATCGTCGTCATTACACAAACCCACCCTATCGACCTGATATTTACCTTACCTGAAAACGACATCGCCACCGTGTTACGGGCGCAAAAATCGGGGAACCCGCTGAAAGTCGAAGCCTGGGACCGTACTAATTCGCAAAAACTGAGCGAAGGCGTCCTGCTGAGTCTCGACAATCAGATCGACACGAGCACCGGAACCATCAAAGTTAAGGCCCGGTTTAACAATCAGGATGATGCCTTATTCCCGAACCAGTTCGTTAACGCCCGCATGCTGGTCGACACGGAACAAAACGCCGTAGTCATCCCCACGGCCGCCCTGCAAATGGGTAATGAAGGTCACTTTGTCTGGGTGCTGAACAGCGACAATAAGGTGAGTAAACACCTGGTGAAACCGGGTATCCAGGATAGCCAGAAAGTGGTGATTACCGCCGGGCTGTCCGCAGGAGATCGCGTGGTGACCGACGGTATTGACCGCCTGACGGAAGGGGCAAAAGTTGAAGTCGTGGAGGGGCAAGACGCCTCAGTGGCAGACGAGAAAACTGCGCCGCGCGGCTACGGCAAAAAAGGAGCTAACTCCTGATGCAGGTGTTACCACCCGGCAACTCAGGCGGCCCATCGCGCCTTTTTATTCTGCGCCCCGTCGCCACCACGCTGCTGATGGTCGCCATTTTGTTAGCCGGTATTATCGGTTATCGTTTCTTGCCGATCGCCGCCTTACCGGAAGTGGATTACCCCACGATTCAGGTCGTAACGCTCTACCCCGGCGCCAGCCCGGACGTCATGACCTCGGCAGTGACCGCGCCGCTTGAACGTCAGTTTGGACAGATGTCCGGCTTAAAACAGATGTCATCGCAAAGTTCCGGCGGCGCCTCGGTCGTGACATTGCAGTTTCAACTGACGCTCCCGCTGGATGTCGCCGAGCAGGAAGTACAGGCTGCAATTAACGCCGCGACCAATTTATTACCGGGCGATCTGCCCAACCCGCCGGTTTACAGCAAGGTAAACCCGGCGGATCCACCAATCATGACGCTGGCTGTCACCTCCAGCGCCATGCCGATGACGCAAGTTGAAGATATGGTCGAAACCCGCGTCGCACAGAAAATCTCTCAGGTTTCCGGCGTGGGTCTGGTAACGCTTTCCGGTGGGCAACGTCCGGCCGTCCGCGTCAAGCTTAATGCCCAGGCCATTGCCGCGCTCGGTCTGACCAGCGAAACCATCCGTACGGCAATTACCGGCGCTAACGTCAACTCGGCCAAAGGCAGTCTTGATGGCCCAACGCGCGCCGTCACCCTCTCAGCTAACGACCAGATGCAGTCTGCAGATGAATATCGTCAGTTGATTATTGCCTATAAAAACGGTGCGCCGGTACGTCTGGGCGATGTCGCGACCGTGGAGCAAGGGGCAGAAAATAGCTGGCTGGGCGCATGGGCCAATAAGCAACAAGCCATTGTGATGAATGTTCAGCGCCAGCCTGGGGCAAACATCATTTCCACTGCTGACAGCATCCGCCAAATGCTGCCGCAGCTCACTGAAAGCCTGCCTAAATCAGTAAAAGTCAGCGTGCTTTCGGATCGTACAACCAATATTCGTGCATCCGTAGCTGATACCCAGTTTGAGCTGATGCTGGCGATTGCGCTGGTTGTTATGATTATCTACCTGTTTCTGCGCAATATCCCGGCGACGATTATACCCGCGGTCGCCGTTCCGCTGTCGCTAATCGGCACCTTTGCGGTCATGGTATTTCTTGATTTCTCTATCAATAACCTGACCTTAATGGCGCTAACCATCGCCACCGGTTTTGTGGTGGATGACGCCATCGTGGTGATTGAGAACATTTCACGTTATATCGAAAAAGGCGAAAAACCGCTGACCGCCGCCCTGAAAGGTGCGGGCGAGATTGGTTTTACCATCATCTCTCTGACATTTTCGCTGATCGCCGTGCTGATCCCACTGTTGTTTATGGGCGATATTGTCGGGCGATTGTTCCGCGAGTTTGCCGTAACGCTGGCCGTGGCGATCCTGATTTCTGCCGTGGTGTCGCTCACCCTTACACCGATGATGTGCGCCCGCATGCTCAGCCAGGCATCGTTACGTAAACAGAACCGCTTCTCTCGCGCTTCGGAACGGATGTTTGATCGCGTCATCGCCGGGTACGGCCACTGGCTGGCAAAGGTGCTCAACCATCCGTGGCTGACGCTCAGCGTGGCGCTTGGCACGCTGGCGCTGAGCGTCATGCTGTGGATCTTTATTCCAAAAGGATTCTTCCCGATACAGGATAACGGCATCATTCAGGGCACGCTGCAGGCGCCGCAGTCCAGTTCGTTTGCCAGCATGGCCCAGCGTCAGCGTCAGGTTTCAGATGTCATCCTGCAAGATCCGGCGGTTGAGAGCCTGACCGCTTTTGTTGGCGTGGACGGCACCAATCCGGCATTAAACAGCGCACGTATGCAAATCAACCTTAAGCCACTGGATGAACGTGACGATCGCGTGCAGAAAGTGATCGCGCGGTTACAAGAGGCAGTAAACAACGTTCCCGGCGTCGACCTCTATCTTCAGCCTACGCAGGACCTGACGATTGATACTCAGGTCAGCCGGAGGCAATATCAATTCACGCTGCAAGCAACCTCCCTGGATGCGCTCAGCACCTGGGTTCCCCAACTGTTGGAAAAGCTACAACAGCTACCGCAGGTGTCTGATGTCAGCAGTGACTGGCAGGACAAAGGGCTGGTAGCCTATGTGAACGTCAATCGCGACAGCGCCAGCCGTTTAGGTATCAGCATGGCGGATGTCGATAACGCCCTGTACAACGCCTTCGGCCAGCGCCTGATTTCAACCATCTATACGCAGGCAAACCAGTATCGCGTCGTGTTAGAACATGACACCAACACGACGCCAGGGCTTGCGGCCATGGACACTGTTCGTCTGACCAGTAGCGACGGCGGCGTGGTGCCGCTCAGCGCTATCGCCAGCATTGAACAGCGTTTTGCCCCGCTGTCGATTAACCATCTCGATCAGTTCCCGGTGACAACCATCTCGTTCAATGTGCCAGACGACTATTCATTGGGCGATGCGGTACAGGCGATTCTGGATGCCGAAAAAACGCTTAACCTGCCAGCGAACATTACCACCCAGTTCCAGGGCAGTACGTTGGCCTTCCAGGCCGCGTTGGGCAACACTATCTGGCTAATTGTGGCAGCGGTTGTCGCGATGTATATCGTACTCGGCGTGCTGTATGAAAGCTTTATTCACCCGATTACCATTCTCTCCACGCTGCCCACGGCAGGCGTTGGCGCGCTCCTGGCGTTAATGATTGCCGGCAGCGAACTGGACGTCATTGCGATTATCGGCATTATTTTGCTCATCGGTATCGTCAAGAAAAACGCCATCATGATGATCGACTTTGCCCTGGCCGCAGAGCGCGAACAGGGTATGGCGCCGCGTGAAGCTATTTTCCAGGCCTGCCTGCTGCGTTTTCGCCCAATCCTGATGACCACGCTGGCGGCGCTGCTGGGCGCGTTGCCCCTGATGTTAAGTACCGGTGTGGGTGCTGAATTACGCCGTCCATTAGGGATTGGTATGGTCGGTGGTCTGCTGTTAAGCCAGGTATTAACGCTGTTCACCACCCCGGTGATTTATCTGCTGTTTGATCGTTTGTCGCTGTATGTGAAAAGCCGTTTCCCACGTCAGGAAGAGGAAGCGTAAATGAAATTTTTCGCGCTTTTCATTCATCGTCCGGTGGCGACTATTCTCATTTCTGTGGCCATCACTCTGTGCGGCATACTGGGCTTTCGTCTGCTGCCGGTGGCCCCGCTGCCGCAGGTGGATTTCCCGGTGATTATGGTTAGCGCCTCATTACCCGGCGCGTCTCCTGAAACGATGGCCTCCTCCGTCGCCACCCCGCTGGAGCGCTCTCTGGGCCGCATCGCGGGCGTGAATGAAATGACCTCAAGCAGTTCGCTTGGCAGCACACGCATTATTCTCGAATTTAATTTCGACCGTGACATCAACGGCGCTGCGCGAGACGTTCAGGCCGCGATTAACGCCGCACAAAGCCTGCTACCAAGCGGAATGCCCAGTCGCCCAACGTACCGCAAAGCCAACCCTTCCGACGCGCCGATTATGATCCTGACGCTCACTTCTGATACGTATTCTCAGGGTGAGTTGTACGATTTCGCCTCGACCCAACTGGCGCAAACCATCGCGCAAATCGACGGCGTCGGTGACGTGGATGTGGGAGGCAGTTCTCTGCCCGCCGTGCGTGTAGGACTCAACCCGCAAGCGTTGTTTAACCAGGGTGTCTCACTCGACGACGTGCGTAGCGCAATTGATAACGCCAACGTGCGTAAACCGCAGGGAGCTATCGAGAGTGAAACCCATCGTTGGCAGGTGCAAACCAACGATGAGCTGAAAACGGCAGCCGAATACCAACCCATTATCATCCACTACAATAACGGCGCTGCGGTGAGGTTAGGTGACGTTGCGTCGGTGAGCGACTCGGTGCAGGACGTGCGCAATGCGGGGATGACCAATGCCAAACCGGCCATCCTGCTGATGATCCGCAAACTGCCGGAAGCCAATATCATTCAGACGGTAGACAGCATCCGGGCCAAACTACCGGAGTTACAAGCCCTGGTCCCGGCCGCCATCGATCTGCAAATTGCCCAGGACCGCTCTCCGACCATTCGCGCCTCGCTGGAGGAAGTTGAACAGACGCTGATTATCTCTGTGGCGCTGGTCATCCTGGTGGTCTTTGTCTTTCTGCGTTCCGGACGCGCAACACTTATCCCCGCCGTCGCGGTTCCGGTCTCGCTAATCGGCACATTTGCCGCCATGTATTTGTGCGGATTCAGCCTGAACAACCTGTCGTTAATGGCGCTAACCATTGCCACGGGTTTTGTCGTCGATGACGCCATCGTGGTACTGGAAAATATTGCCCGCCATCTGGAAGCCGGAATGAAACCACTTCAGGCAGCGTTACAAGGCACGCGCGAAGTCGGTTTTACGGTGCTCTCCATGAGCCTGTCACTGGTAGCAGTGTTTCTGCCGCTGCTGCTGATGGGCGGCCTGCCGGGGCGGCTGTTACGCGAATTTGCCGTCACGCTGTCGGTTGCCATCGGCATTTCCCTGCTGGTGTCGCTGACATTAACGCCAATGATGTGCGGCTGGATGCTTAAATCCAGCGCCCAGACGCGTAAGCGGGGATTTGGTCGCGTGTTGGTAGCGCTGCAACAGAGTTACGGCACATCGCTTAAATGGGTACTGCGCCATACGCGCCTGGTGGGCGTGGTATTACTCGGTACCATTGCGCTGAACATTTGGCTCTACATTTCCATCCCGAAAACCTTCTTCCCTGAGCAGGATACAGGCGTATTGATGGGTGGGATCCAGGCTGACCAAAGCATCTCTTTCCAGGCGATGCGCGGCAAACTGCAGGACTTTATGCAGATCATCCGCGACGATCCGGCGGTGAATAATGTCACTGGCTTCACCGGCGGTTCCCGGGTCAATAGCGGGATGATGTTTATTACCCTCAAGCCACGCGATGAACGCCGTGAAAGCGCGCAACAGGTGATCGACCGCCTGCGCGTCGCGCTGGCAAAAGAGCCGGGCGCGAATCTGTTTCTGATGGCAGTGCAGGATATTCGCGTCGGCGGACGCCAGGCCAACGCCAGCTATCAGTACACATTGCTGTCAGACGACCTGGCGGCGCTGCGTGAATGGGAACCTAAAATTCGTAAGGCGTTAGCCGCCCTGCCCCAACTGGCGGACGTCAACTCCGATCAGCAGGACAATGGCGCGGAGATGAATCTGATTTACGATCGCGACACCATGTCCCGTCTGGGAATCGATGTTGCCGCCGCCAACAGCCTGTTGAATAACGCTTTCGGGCAACGGCAGATTTCGACAATTTATCAGCCTATGAACCAGTACAAAGTCGTGATGGAGGTCGATCGGCGCTATACCCAGGATATTAGCGCGCTGGACAAAATGTTCGTCATCAACAATGACGGTAAGGCGATCCCATTATCGTATTTTGCCAAATGGCAACCGGCGAATGCCCCGCTGTCGGTGAATCATCAGGGCTTGTCCGCCGCGTCAACGGTGTCGTTTAACCTGCCGACGGGCTCTTCACTTTCTGAAGCGACAGAGGCCATCAACAGGACGACGACCCAGCTTGGCGTGCCCTCAACGGTTCGCGGTAGTTTTGCCGGTACCGCGCAGGTCTTTCAGGACACCATGAACTCGCAGGTGATCCTGATTATTGCGGCCATCGCAACGGTCTACATTGTGTTGGGCATGCTGTATGAAAGTTATGTTCACCCTCTGACTATTCTTTCCACACTGCCTTCAGCGGGCGTCGGGGCGTTACTGGCACTGGAGCTATTCAATGCCCCGTTCAGCCTAATCGCCCTGATAGGGATCATGCTATTAATTGGTATTGTGAAGAAAAACGCCATCATGATGGTCGATTTTGCGTTGGAAGCGCAGAGAAACGGTAAGTTGCAACCCGAGGAAGCCATTTTCCAGGCCTGCCTGTTACGCTTTCGCCCAATAATGATGACCACGCTGGCTGCGCTGTTTGGCGCGCTGCCGCTGGTGTTATCCGCAGGCGATGGCTCCGAACTGCGCCAGCCATTGGGGATCACCATCGTCGGTGGGCTGGTAGTGAGTCAACTCCTGACGCTGTACACCACGCCCGTGGTCTATCTCTTTTTCGACCGTCTGCGTCTGCGTTTTTCGCGTAAAAATAGCAAACCGGTAGCCGAGTTATGACAGAACTTCCCGACAGCACCCGCTGGCAACTTTGGATTGTGGCATTTGGCTTTTTTATGCAGTCGCTGGATACCACCATCGTCAATACCGCGCTTCCTTCGATGGCCGCCAGCCTCGGAGAAAGCCCGTTACATATGCATATGGTCATTGTGTCGTATGTATTAACCGTTGCCGTAATGCTGCCTGCCAGCGGATGGCTGGCCGATAAAGTTGGCGTGCGCAATATCTTCTTCACCGCCATCATCCTGTTTACGCTTGGCTCACTGTTTTGCGCGTGGTCCGGCACGCTCAACGAGCTGGTGATGGCGCGCGTCTTACAAGGCGTTGGCGGCGCGATGATGGTGCCGGTTGGCAGGCTAACGGTGATGAAAATCGTCCCGCGTGAGCAATATATGGCGGCGATGACGTTTGTCACGTTACCCGGTCAGATTGGCCCATTGTTGGGTCCGGCGTTAGGCGGCGTTCTGGTTGAGTATGCCTCCTGGCACTGGATATTTTTGCTGAACATTCCGGTTGGTATTGTTGGCGCGATAGCAACGTTAATGCTGATGCCCAACTACACGATGCAAACGCGACGCTTTGATCTTTCGGGATTCGCGATGCTGGCGGTCGGCATGGCGGTGCTAACGGTGGCGCTCGATGGCAGTAAAGGAACCGGCATCTCCGGTATTACGCTGGCTGCGCTGGTTATCTGCGGGGTGTTGGCTATTGCGCTGTATCTGAAACACGCCCATCGTAATCCCCGCGCGCTGTTTAGTTTGAATCTGTTTCACACACCAACCTTCTCGTTAGGTCTGCTCGGCAGTTTTGCCGGACGCATCGGCAGCGGTATGCTGCCGTTTATGACGCCGGTGTTTTTACAGATTGGCCTCGGTTTTTCACCTTTTCATGCCGGGCTGATGATGGTCCCGATGGTGCTCGGCAGTATGAGCATGAAGCGCATTGTGGTACAGGTCGTTAACCGCTTTGGCTACCGTCACGTACTGGTCGCCACAACGCTTGGCCTGTCGCTGGTCAGCCTGTTGCTGATGACCACCGCGTTGCTCGGCTGGTATTACGCCCTGCCCTTGGTGCTGTTCTTACAGGGAATGGTCAACTCAACGCGTTTTTCATCCATGAATACCCTGACGCTTAAAGACCTGCCAGACGATCTCGCCAGCAGCGGCAACAGCCTGCTGTCGATGATCATGCAATTGTCGATGAGTATCGGGGTGACTATCGCTGGCCTGTTGCTAGGTATGTTTGGCCAGCAGCATATCGCTATCGACAGCGGCAGTACGCATACCGTCTTTATGTATACCTGGCTGTGCATTGCATTCATTATTGCGCTGCCCGCCATTATTTTTGCCCGCGTGCCGAACGACACGCAAACTAACGCGGTGATCTCACGGCGCAGAAGGAGCACCTGATGAAGTTCTGGCGGCCCGGTATTACCGGCAAACTGTTTCTGGCGATTTTCGCCACCTGCATCGTGTTGCTGATCAGTATGCACTGGGCCGTACGCATTAGCTTCGAACGGGGTTTTATTGACTATATCAAACACGGTAACGAGCAGCGTCTGCAAATGCTCAGCGACGCGTTGAGCGAGCAGTATGAACAGCATGGCAACTGGCGGTTCTTACGCAATAACGATCGTTTTGTTTTTCAGATCCTGCGCTCGTTTGAACACGACAACGACGATGATAAACCCGGTCCCGGCATGCCGCCGCACGGCTGGCGTACCCAGTTTTGGGTTGTTGATCAAAACGCTCGCGTGTTGGTCGGCCCGCGCGCTCCGGTCCCTCACGACGGTATGCGCCATCCTATCCGCGTCAACGGTAGCGAAGTGGGCGCCGTGATTGCCTCTCCCGTAGAGCGCTTAACGCGAAATACGGATATCAATTTCGACATGCAGCAAAGACGCTCCAGCTGGCTTATCGTCGCGCTCTCCACAATTCTGGCGGCGCTGGCAACGTTTACGCTGGCGCGCAGCCTGTTGGCCCCGGTCAAGCGACTGGTGGAAGGCACGCATAAACTGGCGGCAGGCGATTTCACCACCCGCGTTGCGCCGACCAGTACCGATGAGCTGGGCAAACTGGCGCAAGACTTCAACCAGCTTGCCAGTACACTGGAAAAAAACCAGCAGATGCGGCGTGACTTTATGGCCGATATTTCTCACGAACTGCGTACGCCGTTGGCGGTGCTACGTGGCGAGCTGGAAGCCATTCAGGATGGGGTACGCCAGTTTACCCCTGACTCCATTACCTCTTTACAGGCAGAAGTCGCAACGCTCACCAAACTGGTGGACGATCTTCATCAGCTCTCCATGTCCGATGAAGGCGCGCTGGCCTATCAGAAAACATCGCTGGATCTTATTCCCCTGCTGGAAGTAGCAAGCGGTGCATTTCGTGAACGCTTTGCCAGTCGTGGATTGACGATACAACTTTCTCTCCCGGACAGCATGACGGTATTTGGCGACAGAGATCGTCTGATGCAATTATTCAACAATCTGCTGGAAAACAGCCTGCGCTATACCGACAGCGGCGGTGGGCTGCATATCAGCGCCGAACAACGTGAACGCATGGTGTTATTAACCTTCGCGGATTCCGCTCCCGGCGTGAGTGAAGAACAATTGCAGAAGCTGTTTGAACGGTTTTATCGCACCGAAGGCTCGCGTAACCGCGCCAGCGGAGGTTCCGGCTTGGGGCTGGCGATTTGCGTCAATATCGTCCAGGCGCATAATGGTCTGATCCACGCCGCCCATTCGCCTTTTGGTGGGGTTAGCATTACAGTAGAGCTACCGCTCGAACGCGATTTACAGAGAGATGTATGACAGAGTTACCCATTGATGAAAACACGCCGCGTATTCTGATCGTGGAAGACGAACCCAAGCTGGGACAACTGCTTATCGACTATCTGCGGGCGGCAAGCTACGCGCCTACGCTCATCAGCCATGGCGATCTGGTTCTGCCTTACGTACGTCAAACGCCGCCCGATCTGATCTTATTGGATCTAATGCTGCCCGGCACCGATGGCCTGACCCTGTGTCGGGAAATTCGCCGTTTCTCTGAAGTTCCCATCATGATGGTAACCGCAAAAATCGAAGAGATTGATCGCCTGCTGGGACTGGAGATTGGTGCGGATGATTATATTTGTAAACCCTACAGCCCGCGCGAAGTCGTCGCTCGCGTGAAGACGATCCTGCGTCGTTGTAAACCTCAGCGCGAACTGCAACAAATGGATGCAGACAGCCCGCTGATTGTCGACGAAAGTCGTTTTCAGGCGTCGTGGCGGGGGAAAATGCTCGACTTAACGCCCGCGGAATTCCGCTTACTCAAAACGCTGTCACATGAGCCGGGAAAAGTGTTCTCCCGCGAGCAGTTGCTCAACCATCTGTATGACGATTACCGCGTCGTTACCGATCGAACCATCGACAGCCATATTAAGAACCTGCGACGCAAGCTGGAATCGCTGGATGCGGAGCAGTCATTTATCCGCGCGGTGTATGGCGTAGGGTATCGCTGGGAAGCCGATGCGTGCCGAATTGCGTAATCAGCGATAGTCCAAATGATATCGGGTAAGGCGAAGCGACCACCAGCACAATGACTTTACCTGCCCGCCCCTCAGCGCTACAATGCCCGCCCTTAATATGGGGGCACTCCCCTAACCGCCTCATTAAGTGAGGCGAGTCTGACCTGTCATCAGAACGAGATAATTATGTTTAAACCGGAACTCCTTTCCCCGGCGGGAACGCTGAAAAATATGCGTTACGCTTTCGCCTATGGCGCAGATGCTGTCTATGCGGGCCAACCGCGTTATTCACTGCGCGTACGCAACAACGAATTCAACCACGAAAACCTGCAGCTCGGCATTAATGAAGCCCATGAACTGGGTAAAAAATTCTATGTGGTGGTTAACATCGCGCCGCACAATGCCAAGCTGAAAACCTTCATTCGTGATCTGAAACCGGTGGTGGAAATGGGGCCGGATGCGCTGATCATGTCGGACCCGGGTCTGATTATGCTGGTGCGCGAGAACTTCCCTGACATGGATATTCACCTGTCGGTGCAGGCTAACGCCGTTAACTGGGCGACGGTCAAATTCTGGAAGCAGATGGGGCTGACCCGCGTGATCCTGTCTCGCGAACTGTCGCTGGAAGAAATTGAAGAGATCCGTACTCAGGTGCCCGATATGGAGATTGAGATCTTCGTTCACGGCGCATTGTGCATGGCCTATTCCGGGCGCTGCCTGCTCTCTGGTTACATCAACAAGCGCGACCCGAACCAGGGCACCTGTACCAATGCCTGCCGCTGGGAATACAACGTGCAGGAAGGGAAAGAAGACGTGGTGGGCAATATCGTCCATAAGTACGAGCCGATCCCGGTACAAAACGTCGAACCCACGCTGGGTATTGGCGCGCCGACAGATAAAGTTTTTATGATTGAAGAAGCCCAGCGACCGGGTGAGTACATGACCGCGTTCGAAGACGAACACGGCACTTACATCATGAACTCGAAGGATTTGCGTGCTATTGCCCACGTTGAACGTCTGACGCAGATGGGCGTGCATTCGCTGAAGATCGAAGGCCGTACCAAGTCATACTATTATTGTGCACGTACCGCGCAGGTTTATCGCAAAGCGATTGATGATGCCGCTGCCGGCAAACCGTTCGACCCGCAACTGTTGGAGACGCTGGAAGGTCTTGCGCATCGCGGTTACACCGAAGGATTCCTGCGCCGCCATACGCATGACGACTATCAGAACTACGAATACGGTTTCTCTGTGTCGGAGCGTCAGCAGTTTGTTGGCGAATTTACCGGCGAACGTAAAGGCGAACTTGCAGCCGTACTGGTGAAAAACAAATTCACCGTCAGCGACAGCCTGGAGTTGATGACCCCACAGGGCAATATCAACTTTACCCTTGAGCAGATGGAAAACGCGAAAGGCGAAGCCATGCCGGTTGCTCCGGGCGATGGTTACACCGTGTGGATGCCGGTACCTGAGGATATCGATCTGAATTATGCCTTATTAATGCGTAATTTTGCCGGTGAGTCCACGCGCAACCCGCATGCTAAGTAGTTAATTACGGTTATTTTTCAGCGATCGGAAGATTCTTAGAAATCGATCACATACCGTTTCGTTCATTAAGGGTATTATCCCACCCGCTGAAAAACATAACCCATAAATGCTAGCTGTACCAGGAACCACCTCCTTAGCCTGCGTAATCTCCCTTACGCAGGCTTATTTTTTGCCTGCCGGTTAAATACTCCGGGTACCCCCAATTCAAATCACAACATTCAGGCGAAAAAAAACCGGGCATTACGCCCGGCTCATTAGAGACCAGAACTTAATGTGCGGCTTCTGGCTTGTGCTTTTGCGCACTCTGGAAACCATAGGTCAGCTCATTTTTCTCTTTATCCAACTCAACGGTTACCTGACCACCATCCACCAGCGAACCGAACAGCAGTTCGTTGGCCAATGGTTTTTTCAGGTTGTCCTGAACAACACGCGTCATCGGACGTGCACCCATCGCGCGGTCATAGCCTTTCTCAGCCAGCCAGTTACGTGCTTCCTGGCTTACTTCCAGTGAGACGCCTTTCTGATCCAGCTGTACCTGCAACTCGACAATAAACTTATCAACAACCTGATGAATCACCTCGGTAGAGAGATGGTCAAACCAGATAATATTGTCGAGACGGTTACGGAACTCCGGCGTAAACACTTTTTTGATTTCGCCCATCGCATCAGTGCTGTTGTCCTGATGAATAAGCCCAATCGATTTACGCTCGGTCTCACGTACCCCGGCGTTGGTGGTCATGACCAGCACCACGTTACGGAAGTCCGCCTTACGGCCATTATTGTCGGTCAGCGTACCGTTATCCATTACCTGCAGCAGCAGGTTAAAGACATCCGGGTGCGCTTTTTCGATTTCATCCAACAGCAGGACCGCATGCGGGTGTTTAATGACCGCGTCGGTCAGCAAACCGCCCTGGTCATAACCGACATATCCCGGAGGCGCACCAATCAGACGACTGACGGTGTGACGTTCCATATACTCGGACATATCAAAACGCAGCAGCTCAATGCCGAGCGCTTTGGACAGCTGCACCGTGACTTCGGTCTTACCAACGCCAGTCGGTCCGGCAAACAGGAATGAACCGACAGGTTTATGCTCATGGCCGAGACCGGCACGGCTCATTTTGATCGCTTCAGTCAGCGCCTCAATGGCTTTATCTTGTCCGAATACCAGCATTTTCAGACGGTTACCCAGATTTTTCAGCGTATCACGATCGCTCTGCGACACGCTCTTCTCCGGGATACGCGCGATGCGGGCCACCACGGACTCAATATCGGCGACGTTAACGGTTTTCTTGCGTTTGCTGACCGGTAACAGACGCGCCCGCGCCCCCGCTTCATCGATCACATCAATAGCTTTATCCGGCAGATGACGATCGTTGATGTATTTCACCGCCAGTTCGACCGCGGCACGCACTGCTTTCGCGGTGTAGCGAACGTCATGGTGCGCTTCGTATTTCGGTTTCAGACCGTTGATAATCTGCACGGTCTCTTCTATCGACGGCTCAGTGATATCAATTTTCTGGAAACGGCGCGCTAACGCCCGGTCCTTCTCAAAAATATTGCTGAATTCCTGATAGGTCGTGGAGCCTATCACACGGATTTTACCGCTGGAGAGCAGAGGCTTGATTAAGTTCGCCGCATCCACCTGGCCACCCGATGCCGCGCCCGCACCGATAATGGTGTGGATCTCATCAATAAACAGGATGCTGTTGGTATCCTGTTCCAGCTGTTTCAGCAGCGCCTTAAAGCGTTTTTCAAAATCGCCGCGGTATTTGGTGCCCGCCAGCAGCGACCCGATATCCAGAGAGTAAAGGGTGCAGTCCGCCATAACTTCCGGCACGTCGCCCTGAACAATACGCCAGGCAAGGCCTTCGGCAATCGCGGTTTTACCGACGCCAGATTCACCCACCAACAGCGGGTTGTTTTTTCTACGGCGGCAGAGTACCTGAATGGCGCGCTCCAGCTCTTTTTCCCGGCCAATGAGCGGATCAATTCCACCCACACGGGCAAGCTGGTTAAGGTTAGTCGTGAAGTTCTCCATACGGTCCTCCCCGCCAGCTTGCTCTTCGTTATTTGGCTGATTCCCGGAGTCAGAAGACTGACTTGGTTCGTCTTTGCGCGTGCCATGAGAAATAAAATTCACCACGTCCAGGCGACTCACTTCATGCTTACGCAGCAGATAGGCCGCCTGAGATTCCTGCTCGCTAAAAATGGCTACCAGCACATTTGCGCCGGTAACTTCATTGCGCCCGGAGGACTGAACATGAAAGACCGCACGTTGCAGTACACGCTGAAAACTCAACGTTGGCTGCGTGTCGCGCTCTTCTTCACTGGCAGGCAATACGGGTGTGGTTTGTTCAATGAAGGCTTCGAGTTCCTGACGGAGCGCCACCAGATCCACAGAACACGCTTCCAGCGCTTCGCGGGCCGATGGGTTACTGAGCAACGCCAGTAACAAGTGCTCGACGGTCATAAACTCATGTCGGTGCTCGCGCGCTCTGGCGAAAGCCATGTTTAAACTGAGTTCCAGTTCTTGATTGAGCATAGGCACCTCCCCCAATATTTATGCCTGCATTCAGGCTTTTTCCAGCGTACACAGCAACGGATGCTCGTTCTCCCTTGCATATTTGTTCACCATCGCGACTTTGGTTTCAGCCACTTCGGCAGTGAATACGCCGCAGATAGCTTTACCTTGATAGTGAACTGCAAGCATCAGTTGCGTTGCACGTTCTACATCATAAGAAAAGAATTTTTGTAACACGTCAATAACAAACTCCATCGGAGTGTAATCATCATTGATTAATATCACTTTATACATAGATGGCGGTTTTAGCGCGTCGCGCAATTTGTCTTCCGCCAGCAGATCGAAATCCAGCCAGTCGTTCGTCTTACTCATTGTCAGTCGTCATCTTCAGTTACGGTTTCCGGCAGAAAATGTTGCCGCTGACAAGCAGCCTATGCACACAATCAATCTACCTCAAGTATTAGATAACTATCATCTATTAGTGCCATCCGCGACATCTGTCACAGAACCGACAATAGCGTTAACTGCTTCAAATTTTGATGCATTTTTACCCTATTCCATCCGTCTGACGCTTGACGCCCCGCCTGATTTCTCTAAATTGTAGTTTCGAGAGTTGGCGAGGTTTTGAACAGCCCCCACTCCGCAACCGGTTCATTCCATCTTACTTATATAAGATCTACGAAGGATGTCGAAGTATGGAAACGGGTACTGTTAAGTGGTTCAACAACGCCAAAGGGTTTGGTTTCATCTGCCCCGAAGGCGGCGGCGAAGACATTTTCGCCCATTACTCCACCATTCAGATGGATGGTTACAGAACGCTAAAAGCCGGACAGTCTGTCCAGTTTGATGTCCACCAGGGGCCAAAAGGCAATCATGCCAGTGTCATCGTGCCTGTCATTGAAGCAGAAGCCGTCGCTTAACCCTTCTGTTTCATTGTGTACATCCCGCAGTCAAAATGCCAGCCCTTGCGGCTGGCATTTTTATCTCTGTAACATTATTCCCGCGCTAACGCATCTACCGGATCAAGCCGCGCCGCATTACGCGCCGGTAACCAGCCAAACAAAATTCCGGTAGCGGTTGAGCACAGGAATGCCGTGAGCAGCGCAACGGGTGAGAAGCCAATTTCCCAGCCGGGCAGGAATAACTGTAGCGTAAAGGCGATCAGCATCGACAACGTGATGCCCAACGCGCCGCCAACCAGACATACCAGCACCGCTTCAATGAGGAACTGTTGCAGCACATCACTGGCGCGCGCGCCAACCGCCATACGAATGCCAATCTCGCGCGTTCGTTCGGTTACCGAAACCAGCATAATATTCATCACGCCGATTCCACCTACCACCAGCGAAATGACCGCCACCAGCGTCAGGAAGAGTTGTAATGTACGTGTGGTCTTTTCGGCGGTTTTCAAGACGCCGTCCATATTCCAGGTAAAGAAATCTTTCTTCCCATGGCGTAACGACAACAGACGGGTAAGTTGCTGCTCAGCCTGAGCGCTATCAAAACCGTCCTTCACTCGCACGGTGATTGAGTTCAGCCACGATTGCCCCATAATTCGCCCGGACATGGTGCTGTAAGGCAGCCAGACCCGCAGGATCTTACTACTGCCGAACATCGACTGTTTCTCCTCTGCAACACCAATCACCGTAGCAGGCATATTTCCCACCAAAATGACCTCGCCCACCACCTTCGCTTTGTTGGGGAACAACTGACGTCGGGTATTACTGTCAAGCACCACCACCTGCGCCCGGCCAGCCAGTTGCTCAGCGTTAAAGGTGGTGCCTTCGCTAAACGTCATACCATAGACGTTGAAATAGTCGCCGCTAACGCCGTTCGCACTGGCTGCCACGTCAATATTACCGTAGCGTAACCGCAGGTTCTTCGACACCGCAGGCGTCACCGAACTTACCCAGGGCTGTTTCTGCAGCGCGGTTAAATCGTCATATTTCAGCGCCTGTTGATACTGCGGATCGTCATCGCCGAAATCTTTGCCGGGATAGATATCAATGGTATTGGTACCGATAGCGCGAATGTCTGCCAGCACCAGCTGTTTTGCCGCATCCCCCACCACCACAATTGAAACCACCGAAGCAATACCGATGATAATCCCCAGCATGGTCAGCAGCGTACGCATCTTATTCGCAGCCATTGCCAGCCAGGCCATGGTGAGCGCTTCGCGAAAACCGCTGATAAACTGACTCCAGCCGGATACTGTTTTCACTGTCGACCCGGAGATTTCGCGTCCGCCAGAAGATTTGTGCGGCGGCGGATTGCGTACAATCTCTCCGTCGCGAATTTCAATGACGCGCTCGGCCTGCGCGGCGACCTGGCTGTCGTGCGTAACGATAATCACCGTATGGCCGCGATCGCGAAGTTGATGCAAAATCGCCATCACCTCTTCGCCAGAATGGCTATCCAACGCGCCGGTGGGTTCGTCGGCAAGAATAACCTGCCCACCGTTCATCAACGCACGCGCAATACTGACCCGCTGCTGCTGACCACCGGAAAGCTGCGAAGGCTGATAGTCAACCCTGTCGCCCAGCCCCAGCCGCTGGAGTAATTCCTGCGCACGAGCCAGACGTTGCTTACGTTCAGTCCCGGCATAGACCGCAGGCACCTCAACGTTTTGCGCGGCGCTCAAATGCGACAACAAATGATAACGCTGGAAGATAAAACCGAAATGCTCGCGTCGAAGCTGCGCTAACGCATCGCTATCGAGAGTGGAGACATCGCGCCCGGCCACCCGATACGTGCCGCTGGTAGGTTTATCAAGACAGCCGAGAATGTTCATCAGCGTTGATTTACCCGAACCAGACGCGCCGACAATCGCCACCATTTCACCGGCCTGAATGCTCAAGGAAACGTCCTTTAACACCTCGACCTGCCCTTCGCCTGACGGGTAACTACGGCGGATATTGCTCAGCTCAAGCAATGCCGTCATTTCGCCGCTCCAGGATTGCCCTCGCCGGTAATGACTTCATCTCCCTCTTCCAGCCCCTTCACAATCTCCACATCAGTGTCATTGCGCGCGCCGATCACCACCTCACGCTCGCGGGTTTCGCCGTTACGCAGCAGTCTGACGTTATAGCGATTATTGCCAATAGGATCGCCCAGCGCCGACAGCGGGATGGTCAGGACATTTTTGACATCCGTGAGCTGAATATGGACCTGTGCGGTCATATCCAGACGCAGGATCCCTTTCGGGTTAGGCACTTCAAAGCGGGCATAGTAGAAAATCGCATCATTCACTTTTTCCGGCGTCGGCAGGACATCTTTCAGCGTACCTTCGTAGCGCGTCTGCGGATCGCCCAGGACGGTGAACCAGGCTTTTTGTCCGGGATGCAGGTGAATAACATCCGCCTCGGAAACCTGCGCTTTCACCAGCATCGTACTCATGTCTGCTAGCGTCAGAATGTTAGGCGCCTGCTGGGCGGCAATAACGGTTTGTCCTTGCAGGGTGGTTATTTGCGTAACCTCGCCCGCCATCGGCGCCACAATGCGGGTGTAATCAAGGTTGGTCTTTGCTGTATCAAGAGAGGCTTGATTACGTTTAATCTGTGCATCAATGGTGCCGATTTGCGCCTGTTTGACCGCCATCTCGGTAGCCGCGGTATCGAGATCCTGTTGTGAAACCGCCTGGGTTTTCGCCAACTGTTGCTGACGGGAAAGCGTCACCCGCGCCAGCTTCCACTCGGCTTCAGCCTGTAAACGCTGGGCGCGTAATTCCATCAGCGTCGCTTCAACCTCTTTGATCTGGTTTTGCGCCTGTTCAGGATCGATAACGCCAAGCAGTTGATCTTTTTTTACTTTATCGCCAATCGCGACTGACAGCGTTTTTAACTGCCCACTGACCTGCGCCCCGACGTCAACTTTACGCAGCGCATCCAGTTTCCCGGTTGCCAGTACGCTTTGCTGGAGATCGCTTGGACGAACAATTAACGTTTGATACTGAGGTAAAGGCGCATTAAGCGTTCGCCATAGTGCAATTATCGCCACAATAAGGATGATGGCGAAGATAAAATAGCGTTTTTTGATTTTTCCCTTGAGCTTCATAAATGTCCCAATTTCCCCCAATACGTCCATCAGAGTGGAGTGTTAAACGTCAACGTTAAATAAATAGCCGTTGAAAAGCGCAAGAATAACAGAGTTATTGATGAATGGTTAAGATCCGCTGTGCTGAAATTAATGCCAGGGTATCAATCGGATTTATATTATGAGTCAACTAACTGAAAGCGCTTTTCTTTCCAGCAAACCCATCACCAGCCTGGGACTTTTTTACAGCCTGAGCCGCGGGGAATTACGGCCTGCACAGTGTTGGGATAAACGGAGCTTTCGGCGTAAGTTTATCTGGCGTTCATTGCTGATACCTCGCCTTACCCAGGAATGGATGACTGAACTGGCGCAGTGGCCGGAGCTTGAAGACCTGCTCGCCCGTCAACCCCGACTGCCCGTTCGTCTGCATCGTCCTTACCTTGCCGCCAACTTCGATCCCAGAATGCGATTAGATGCGGTGCGTTTTCATTATCATGTTATCCGCCATGCATTTTTACCTGGTGAATTTAACGCTTTATTAAGTCATGACGGCTTACAGTTGGCGCAAATTGCAGGTAAAGATAACGAGATATTTACCGTGACCATGATGATGTTTCCGGTACTGGATAAAGAGGGTGAAAGTACCATTCTGGTACGAAATGGCGATGGTGACGAGCTGACTAAAATGACATTTACGTTCTGCGAATATAATGGGAAAAGTACATTATTTATCGGCGGCATGCAGGGCAATTCACAACTTCCGCACGAAGCAACACAAAAAGCGACCAAATCCTGCCACGGAATATTCCCCAAACGCCTTGTTATGGAAGCCATTTGTCGTTTAGCGGAACAATTGAATATCGAAAAGGTAATGGCTGTCAGTAACGAGCAGCATATCTTTCGCAGTCCGCGTTATAACGATAAAAACAAAGTGATTCTTTCCGACTACAACGCATTTTGGGCGTCGCTTGGCGGCAAGTGCGACAGCCGCGGGTACTATCATATTCCGCGTGCGCTGGCACGAAAAAGCGAAGCGGAGATTGCCAGTAAAAAACGCGCAGAATACCGCCGTCGCTATCAGCTACTGGACAGCATCCACGCGCAGCTGTCGTCGATGTTTCGCCACTAATCCGCTCTGCCGCGTGCCAGCCACAGCACGCGGGAAAACATTTTCCGCAACAAAGTGGGAACGGCGTCTACACCACGCCGCCCTGCTTCCATCGCCACCTCGATCGCCAGATCCGGTTTTGACGAACGATGAATCGCCTTGGAGATAATTTTGCGCATATTCATTGGCACGTTTTCCGGGATCTGCGCGACGCGATGAAAGACATCGGCGAACCCCTGACGATACATAAAGTGTTCCATATCCAGCGCGGGGAGCATGGTTAAATGATCGCGCTCCTCCTCTCTGTCGTTATTCAATAAACCGCGCACCGTGGCGGCATACTTTTTCCCCGCTTCATCGCCATCGACCAGCACGTGCCATTCAATTCCCATCCGGCGGGCAAACTTAACCAGTGGTTTAAGGCCTGACTGAGCAAATTCGATGACTTTAATGCCTTCCGCATCAAAGTGGTGTCCGCACTGGCGGGCCAGCTCGTTAATGACCCAGGTTTCCGTTTCACCTTCCACCAGCAGCCAGCAACGGGCAAACAGTGAAGATGCGCGATTGAAACGAATATGGAAAGCAATACGCCGACCGTCCTCCGCGCTGATCCCACCCGGCCCCAGTCGCCAGGCGGCGACGCGGGATGACTCACGCACCAGACGGACAACATGTTCCACCGGCGTAAGAGACAGCAACTCACCGGAGTTGGTGGTCGCCACCCGCTGGAGAGGAAGTAGATTCAGCAAGTGCCAGGCAACCGACAACATGATGGGATGTAAACGCGTTTCCGGGTCTTCTATCAGCAATAAAGGCCGGGCATCTTTATCCAGCCTTAACGTGCCTTTGGCCTGCAACAGCGTCGAGAACAGTCCCAACAGGATAACCCGATGCGTTCGTCCGCCAGGTTTATCAATCATGCGGTTAATGATATCCAGATAGCGCCAGCTACGTTGCTCGTTATTGGAGCGGCGGCGCATCAGGCGATAGCGGGACTGACCAGAACCCTGCTCAGAAAAATAGTGCTCTAATAGCTGCACCATAGCCGACAGCCCCTGACGAATCTGCCCATCGGTCAGGTTTTGTGGTCGGGTAGCCAGTTCACGCGCCAGAAAATCCAGCTGGCGAGCGGTCACTTCAACATCCGCCGAATCCGGCACCGTACCGTTACGAATGCGCCGCATAAAACGCGCGTCGCGCAGACGCAACACAGGCATCAGACGCACGAGATGCCGCGCCAGATCGTTAATGTCGTCGAGATTGAGCGGATGGCCATCACTATCAAGAAAACTACGTAGCGTCAGGACGGTCCCATCATCCGCGCACTCGCCCTCCAGACGATAGAATATACGGTGATAGCTATCGTGGCACGGCGTCCAGCAGGCTTCCAGAGGCCGGTAGCGACGAACCCGATGACGACCCGGCTGAGATTCACGAAAGGTCAGGATAATGTGCAAATGATGTTCCCGGCCCTGTATATCCCCCGGCGGGAACCAAAAATCATCGCGGTCAAAGTGGTACAAATCAGATTCCGGCGACAGCAGCAAGGTTAAGGCATCCAGCAGACTGGACTTACCCCACGCGTTCTCCCCAATCAGCACGTTACTCTGCTCAAGCATCAACGACAGGCGGTTAATACCACGAAATCCAACAATCTCAACGCGTTCGAGAATCATATAGCCTCCGGAAATGCTAACTTTTTCCTTCAAGTTATCAGGAGTATAACGTTAACCGTGCGCTCAGGGCACCCGATATCATCAGGAGGTTAATCGCAGAAATCAAAAAAATTAAGAATATTCTTCTTATGTTTTCCTGTGATTATAATTTCTGAGCTCAATCATCATTTTTAGCTAATTGAACTATGCTTCATTCATCCAATATTCAAAAAGGAATCACGACATATTGCCTTAAATCAAATTTTTTCATCAATTTAACTGGCGAAGGGATGATGTTTTTTTCTAAAATACCCGCTCTTTCATCATCGTCCCTTTAAGCGATGAATTACCGGGCAAGGAATACGAACCCGGAACTTTTAATTGAGGTGGTTATGTTCAGGAAATTAGCAGCCGAATTCTTCGGTACGTTTTGGCTCGTCTTTGGTGGGTGCGGTAGCGCAGTACTGGCCGCAGCATTCCCGGAATTGGGAATTGGATTCACCGGTGTCGCATTGGCATTTGGTCTGACCGTATTAACTATGGCCTTTGCCGTGGGCCATATTTCAGGTGGACATTTTAACCCGGCAGTCACCTTCGGTTTATGGGCTGGCGGTCGCTTCCCGGCGAAAGACGTTATTGGATATGTTATTGCGCAGGTTGTGGGCGGTATTGTTGCAGCTGCGGCTCTGTATCTAATTGCCAGCGGTAAAGCAGGTTTTGATGCAACCGCCAGCGGTTTTGCTTCGAACGGCTTTGGTGATCATTCACCTGGCGGTTATTCCATGCTTTCTGCTGTTGTAATTGAAATTATTCTGACCGCTGGTTTCTTATTAGTGATCCACGGCGCGACCGACAAACATGCTCCGGCAGGTTTTGCCCCTATTGCAATCGGTCTGGCGTTAACACTGATCCACTTGATCAGCATTCCAGTCACTAATACCTCCGTAAACCCGGCACGTAGTACCGCAGTTGCCATTTTCCAGGGCGGCTGGGCATTGCAACAATTGTGGTTCTTCTGGGTCATGCCAATTATCGGTGGGGTTCTCGGTGGTCTTATTTACCGCACTCTGCTGGAAAAACGCGATTAATCGATAACAAAAAGGCCTGGCGAAAGTCAGGCCTTTTTTTCCTCGCTATATTTCCTTTTATTTGCAACTTTACTCCCCTCTTTGCATTGAGTAGTGTGTGCTTGCGCATTTCGTCTTACATCTCAGCAAGGATCGGGTTTTCATGTTTTCAGGGCTGTTAATCATTCTGGTTCCCCTTATTGTGGGCTACCTTATTCCACTTCGGCACATGGGCGCACTAAAACTCATCAATCGCCTGTTGAGCTGGATCGTCTACCTTATTCTCTTTTTTATGGGCATCAGCCTGGCGTTTCTGGATAATCTCGCCAGCAACCTGTTAGCCATACTTCATTATTCTGCTGTCAGCGTGACGGTTATTTTGCTGTGTAATATCGCCGCGCTGTTCTGGCTGGAGCGTTCACTGCCCTGGCGGCATAATCATCAGCAAGAGAAACTACCGTCGCGGATCGCGATGGCGTTTGAGTCGCTCCAGCTTTGCGGGGTTGTCGTGGTGGGCTTCCTGCTGGGTCTCACCGGTCTTTCCTTTTTGCAGCACGCCACCGAAGCCAGCGAATATACGTTAATCTTTTTACTGTTCCTGGTGGGGATTCAGCTTCGCAACAGCGGCATGACCCTCAAGCAAATCGTGCTGAATCGCCGGGGCATGATTGTTGCCGTCGTCGTCGTCGCCAGTTCGATGCTGGCGGGGGTTATCAATGCGTTTATCCTCGGCCTGCCGGTCAAAACCGCGATGGCGATGGCGTCAGGTTTTGGTTGGTATTCGCTGTCCGGTATTCTGTTAACCGAATCGTTCGGGCCGGTGATTGGCAGTGCCGCCTTCTTTAATGACCTGGCGCGAGAACTGATTGCCATTATGTTGATTCCCGGCATGGTGGGCCGCAGTCGCTCTACCGCGTTGGGGCTATGCGGGGCCACATCGATGGATTTCACCCTGCCGGTTTTACAACGCAGCGGTGGACTGGAAATGGTTCCGGCAGCCATCGTGCACGGTTTTATCCTGAGTCTGTTAGTCCCTCTGTTAATGGCGTTTTTCTCCGCCTGACCCTCAAACAAATACCTCTCTGGCGGTAGTCGGCTACCGCCAAAATTGCGCTAAATCAATCTCCTTGCAAGTTGTAGCAGAAATCCCTTTTATCCCTGCGCGCACAGGCATAACCTTAAACATGTATATTAAATATAACTTTAAAAGGTGTGACCATGTTTTGTGTGCAATGTGAACAAACCATCCGTACTCCGGCAGGGAACGGCTGCTCTTACGTGCAGGGTATGTGCGGTAAAACGGCTGAAACCTCCGATTTGCAGGATCTGCTGATTGCTTCCCTACAAGGTCTGTCTGCATGGGCTGTTAAAGCGCGTGAATACGGCATCATCGACCATGACGTTGATAACTTCGCACCGCGCGCGTTCTTCTCCACGCTGACCAACGTTAACTTCGACTCCCCGCGTATTGTTGGCTATGCCCGTGAAGCGATTGCCATGCGCGACGCGCTGAAAGCGCAATGTCTGAACATCGATGCGAACGCAGCGGTCGACAACCCGATGGCCGACCTGCAACTGGTCAGCGACGATCTGGGCGACCTGCAACGTCAGGCGGCTGAATTTACCCCGAACAAAGACAAAGCGGCCATCGGCGAGAACATTCTCGGCCTGCGCCTGCTGTGCCTGTACGGTCTGAAAGGTGCCGCGGCCTATATGGAACACGCGCACGTTCTCGGCCAGTACGACAACGACATCTACGCCCAGTACCACAAAATTATGGCGTGGCTGGGGACCTGGCCTGCCGATATGAACGCTCTGCTGGAGTGTTCTATGGAAATCGGCCAGATGAACTTCAAAGTGATGAGCATCCTGGACGCCGGTGAAACCACTAAATACGGTCACCCGACGCCGACCCAGGTCAATGTTAAAGCAACCGTTGGTAAATGCATCCTGATCTCCGGTCACGACCTGAAAGATCTTTACAACCTGCTGGAGCAGACCGAAGGTACCGGCGTTAACGTCTATACCCACGGCGAAATGCTGCCGGCACACGGCTACCCGGAACTGCGCAAGTTCAAACATCTGATTGGTAACTATGGCAGCGGCTGGCAGAACCAGCAGGTTGAGTTCGCTCGCTTCCCAGGCCCAATCGTGATGACCTCTAACTGCATCATCGACCCAACCGTAGGCGCCTACGACGACCGTATCTGGACCCGTAGTATCGTCGGCTGGCCGGGTGTGAGCCATCTCGAAGGCGACAACTTCGGTCCGGTCATCGCTCAGGCACAACAGATGGCTGGCTTCCCGTACAGCGAAATCCCGCACCTGATCACCGTAGGTTTCGGTCGTCAGACGCTGCTGGGCGCTGCGGATACGCTGATCGACCTGGTCAGCCGTGAAAAACTGCGTCATATCTTCCTGGTCGGCGGCTGCGACGGTGCGCGCGGCGAACGTAACTACTTCACCGACTTCGCCACCAGCGTACCAGATGATTGCCTGATCCTGACCCTGGCGTGCGGTAAATACCGTTTCAACAAACTGGAGTTCGGCGATATCGAAGGCCTGCCGCGTCTGGTCGATGCCGGTCAGTGTAACGATGCTTACTCTGCCATCATCCTGGCGGTCACTCTGGCAGAGAAGCTGGGCTGCGGCGTCAACGACCTGCCGCTGTCTCTGGTGCTCTCCTGGTTCGAACAGAAAGCGATTGTGATTCTGCTGACCCTGCTGTCGCTGGGTGTGAAAAACATCGTCACTGGCCCAACAGCGCCTGGTTTCTTCACGCCGGATCTGCTGGCTGTGCTCAACGAGAAATTCGGCCTGCGTTCCGTGACCACCGTTGAAGAAGACATGAAGCAGTTGCTGAGCGCGTAAGGAGTAAAGAATGACAATGCCAACTCATCAGTGCCCATGGCGGATGCAGGTGCATCACATCCATCAGGAAACGCCGGATGTATGGACGATTTCGTTGCTGTGCCACGACTATTATCCGTACCGCGCCGGGCAGTATGCACTGGTCAGCGTACGTAACTCAGCCCAGACGCTGCGTGCTTACACCATTTCATCTACCCCGGGAGTAAGCGAGTACATTACGCTGACCGTTCGCCGGATTGACGATGGCGCAGGCTCACAGTGGCTGACCCGTGACGTGAAGCGCGGCGACTATATCTGGCTGTCCGATGCCATGGGTGAATTTACCTGTGAAGATAAGGCGGAAGATAAGTTCCTGATGCTGGCTGCCGGTTGCGGCGTGACGCCAATCATGTCAATGCGTCGCTGGTTGGCAAAGTACCGCCCACAGGCCGATGTGCAGGTGATCTTTAACGTTCGTTCACCGCAAGATGTTATTTTTGCCGACGAATGGCGTGACTATCCGGTGACGCTAGTCGCTGAAAACAATGCCACCCACGGTTTTGTTTCTGGCCGACTGACGACCGATCTGCTGAAAAGCGTGCCGGATCTGGTCTCTCGTACCGTGATGACCTGCGGCCCGGCGCCGTATATGGATCTGGTCGAGAAAGAAGTCAAAGCACTGGGCGTGACGCGCTTCTTTAAAGAGCAGTTCTTCACGCCAGTTGCCGAGGCCGCCACCAGCGGTCTGAAGTTCACCAAGCTGCAACCGGCGAAAGAGTTTTACGCGCCGGTGGGCAGTACGCTGCTGGACGCGCTGGAAAGCAATAAAGTGCCGGTCGTTGCCGCATGTCGTGCGGGCGTTTGCGGCTGCTGCAAAACCAAAGTGGTTGACGGTAACTACACGGTCAGCAGCACCATGACGCTGACGGATGCAGAAATAGCCGAAGGCTATGTACTGGCCTGCTCCTGTCATCCGCAGAGCGATTTAGTACTCGCTTAATCTGTAAAATACCCCTTCGTAGCTGCTCCAGGCCGGATAATGCGTTTACGCCATATCCGGCCTTTTTTTACCGCCAGGCCGAATTTCCTGCCACCGAGAAACGCCCCGCCCCTAAAAACGCGACAGCCAGCGCGCCGAGCAAGAAGTACACCAGACTCTCAATCGCCCATGCGCCGGTTTTGTCCAGTGACCAGGTTTCGCCCATCCCGACCATCAGCCACGCCACCACCATCGTAAACGCCAGCCCCAACGCCGCCGGACGGGTCAGGATCCCCAGGATAATCAGGCAAGGCGCAACGACCTCCCCCAACAGAACGCCGTAAGCAATAAAGCCCGGAAAACCTTTCGCTATCAGCATGCCGCTGATGCCATCAATACCGGAGAACAATTTATGTAAGCCATGAAACAGCATCAGTCCACCAACGGCGATGCGTAACAGAAACTTGCCAAAGTCTTCATGAGTCAGCGTTCGGTTCACTGCATTTAATAGTTTAGTAACCATTTGAATTCATTCCTTGTTTCACCATGCCAGATATCAAACTACGCGTTATCTGCTCAAAAGGTAAGCTGCCGAAAATAAGGGGGAAATGAGAAGCATAACTATCATCTTCATCTAAACTTGTAACCGGTATCACATTAAAGGAGATGGAAAACCATGAAACAAACGGTTGCCGCTTTTATTGCTAAAACCCTCGAACAAGCTGGCGTTAAACGCATTTGGGGCGTGACGGGCGACTCATTAAATGGTCTTAGTGACAGTCTTAATCGTATGGGAACGATTGACTGGATGCCGACCCGTCATGAAGAAGTTGCCGCCTTCGCCGCTGGCGCAGAGGCGCAGCTAACCGGCGAACTGGCCGTCTGTGCCGGTTCATGTGGACCAGGGAACCTGCACCTGATCAATGGGCTGTTTGATTGCCACCGCAACCATGTTCCGGTCCTGGCGATTGCCGCACATATCCCTTCCAGTGAGATCGGCAGCGGTTATTTTCAGGAGACCCACCCGCAAGAGTTGTTCCGCGAATGTAGCCACTATTGCGAGCTGGTTTCCAGCCCTGAACAGATCCCGCAGGTACTCGCCATTGCCATGCGTAAAGCCGTATTAAATCGTGGCGTCTCAGTCGTGGTATTACCCGGCGACGTCGCGCTGAAGCCCGCGCCAGAAAGCGCCAGCACGCACTGGTATCATGCGCCACTCCCGGTCGTCACCCCGGAAGAAGAAGAACTCAGAAAACTGGCGCAACTGCTGCGTTATTCCAGCAATATCGCCCTGATGTGCGGCAGCGGCTGTGCCGGTGCGCATCAAGAACTGGTTGAGTTTGCGGCAAAAATCAAAGCGCCGATTGTTCACGCCCTGCGGGGTAAAGAACACGTCGAATACGATAACCCGTATGACGTCGGTATGACCGGGCTGATTGGCTTTTCATCCGGATTCCACACCATGATGAATGCCGACACGCTGATCCTGCTCGGCACCCAGTTCCCCTATCGCCCGTTCTACCCCACCGACGCCAAAATTATTCAGATTGATATCAATCCGGCGAGCATCGGCGCGCACAGTAAAGTTGATATGGCACTGGTGGGCGATATTAAATCCACTCTCCGCGCCCTGCTGCCGCTGGTGGAGGAAAAAACCGAGCGGAAGTTTTTGGACAAAGCGCTGGAGCACTATCGTGAGGCGCGCAAGGGTCTGGATGATCTAGCCAAACCGAGCGATAAAGCCATTCATCCGCAGTATCTGGCGCAGCAGATCAGCCATTTTGCCGCTGACGACGCGATCTTTACCTGCGATGTTGGTACCCCGACGGTTTGGGCTGCACGCTATCTGAAAATGAACGGCAAACGCCGCCTGCTGGGGTCGTTTAACCACGGGTCGATGGCGAACGCTATGCCACAGGCGCTCGGCGCCCAAGCGACCGAACCGGGACGCCAGGTCATTGCCATGTGCGGTGACGGCGGTTTTAGCATGCTGATGGGCGATTTTCTGTCGGTTGTCCAGATGAAGCTGCCGGTGAAGATTATCGTCTTCAACAACAGCGTGCTGGGATTTGTGGCGATGGAGATGAAGGCTGGCGGTTATCTGACCGACGGCACGGAGCTGCACGACACCAACTTCGCGCGGATTGCCGAAGCCTGCGGCATTACGGGCATTCGTGTGGAGAAATCCTCAGAGGTCGATGAAGCGCTGCAAAGGGCGATGTCGATTGACGGTCCGGTGCTGGTCGACGTGGTGGTGGCGAAAGAAGAGTTAGCCATCCCGCCGCAGATCAAACTCGAACAAGCAAAAGGTTTTAGCCTGTATATGTTGCGCGCAATCATCAGTGGACGCGGTGATGAAGTGATGGAACTGGCGAAAACGAACTGGCTCAGGTAAAACAGAGGGCATTACCTCACTAAAAAAGGAATGCCCGTGATTGACTTACGCAGTGATACCGTAACCCGGCCGAGTCGCGCCATGCTGGAAGAGATGATGGCCGCCCCGGTCGGGGACGACGTATACGGAGATGACCCTACCGTTAACGCTCTCCAGCAATACGCTGCAGAGCTTTCCGGCAAAGAAGCCGCTATTTTCTTACCTACCGGCACTCAGGCGAACCTGGTTGCACTGCTCAGCCACTGCCAGCGTGGTGAAGAGTATATTGCAGGCCAGGGCGCACATAACTATCTCTACGAAGCGGGAGGCGCAGCGGTGCTCGGCAGCATTCAACCGCAGCCTATCGACGCCGCGCCGGATGGCACCTTACCGCTGGACAAAGTGGCGGCAAAAATCAAAGCGGACGATATCCATTTTGCCCGCACACGCCTGCTTAGTCTGGAAAACACCCACAACGGCAAAGTGCTGCCACGCGAGTATCTGAAAGATGCCTGGGAATTCACTCGTGAGCGCAATCTGGCCCTGCACGTTGATGGCGCGCGTATTTTTAACGCCGTCGTCGCTTACGGCTGTGAGCTGAAAGAGATCACACAATACTGCGACTCGTTCACCATTTGTCTCTCTAAAGGTCTGGGAACGCCGGTAGGCTCACTGCTGGTCGGTAGTCACGACTACATTAAACGCGCCATCCGCTGGCGTAAAATGACCGGAGGCGGAATGCGTCAGGCCGGGATTCTGGCGGCGGCCGGACTGTATGCGTTGAAAAATAACGTGGCGCGTTTACAGGAAGACCATGACAATGCGGCCTGGATGGCGGAACAACTGCGCGAAGCAGGCGCAGACGTCATGCGTCACGATACCAACATGCTGTTTGTCCGCGTTGGCGAAGAACACGCTGCTGCGCTGGGCGAGTACATGAAGGCGCAAGGGGTACTGATTAACGCCTCCCCGATTGCACGCCTGGTGATGCATCTGGACGTATCGCGTGAACAACTTGCTGAAGTCGCCGCCCACTGGCGCGCTTTTTTAACTCGCTAAGGAGATAGGCGTGCCGCAACGGATTTTGGTTCTTGGCGCCAGTGGCTACATTGGTCAGCATCTGGTACAGGCGCTCAGTCAGCAAGGGCACCAGGTGCTGGCTGCGGCACGCCGGATTGAACGGCTGGAAAAACTGCAACTGGCCAACGTCAGTTGCCACAAAGTCGACTTAACCTGGCCTGATAACCTGACGCCGCTGCTGACGGATGTTGATACGGTTTATTACCTGGTCCATGGCATGGGTGAAGGCGGTGATTTTATCGCTCATGAGCGCCAGGTCGCGATGAACGTGCGTGATGCGCTACGTAGCATCCCCGTCAAACAGCTTATTTTCCTGAGCTCATTACAGGCTCCGCGACATGAACAATCCGATCATCTGCGTGCGCGGCAGATAACCGCAGACATCCTGCGCGAAGCAGGCGTGCCGATGACCGAATTACGGGCAGGCATTATCGTCGGGGCGGGGTCCGCCGCTTTTGAAGTGATGCGCGATATGGTCTACAACCTGCCGGTACTTACGCCTCCGCGCTGGGTACGTTCGCGTACCACGCCCATCGCGCTGGAAAATTTGATGTACTATCTGGTGGCGCTGTTGGACCATCCCACAAGCCATCACCGCATACTCGAAGCCGCAGGGCCGCAGATATTAAGCTATCAGGAACAGTTCGAGCATTTCATGGCCGTCAGCGGCAAACACCGCTTGTTGATCCCTATCCCGTTTCCGACCAGTTGGATTTCGGTGTGGTTTTTGAATGTTATTACGTCGGTACCGCCCACTACGGCAAAGGCGCTGATACAAGGCTTAAAGCATGACCTGCTGGCCGACGACGCTGAGCTACGCGCGCTGATCCCGCAAAAGCTGATCGCCTTTGATGACGCAGTGCGCAGCACGCTGAAAGAAGAAGAGAAGCTGGTTAACTCCAGCGACTGGGGGTATGACGCTCAGGCATTCGCCCGCTGGCGTCCCGAATATGGCTATTTTGCCAAACAGGCTGGCTTTAGCGTCGACACTTCCGCCAGCCTGAAAGCGCTGTGGCAGGTGGTGAACCGACTCGGCGGGAAAGAAGGCTATTTCTTTGGCAATTTTTTGTGGAAGACGCGCGCCGCGCTGGATCTGCTGGTCGGCCATAAGCTGGCAAAAGGCCGCCCGGAAAACCCGTTGTTGCAGGTTGGCGATGCCGTGGATAGCTGGAAAGTGATCATCGTTGAGCCAGAAAAACAGCTCACACTGCTGTTTGGCATGAAAGCGCCGGGATTAGGCCGTTTAAGCTTTACACTGGAAGATAAAGGCGATCATCGGCGCATTGATGTACGCGCCTGGTGGCATCCGCACGGCATGCCTGGTCTCTTCTACTGGTTGTTGATGATCCCGGCTCATCTGTTCATTTTCAGAGGGATGGCAAAGCGTATCGCCAAACTTGCAGAACAAATCACAGACTAATGACAAAAAGAGACTGTGTTCTTTCACGTTTCCCATTGCATACAGGCGTATTTCACGGAAGAATGCGCACGACGTTTTTTAAACACAGTGGATTGATATGAAGGTACTGGTTACCGGAGCCACCAGCGGCTTGGGCCGAAATGCGGTTGAGTTTCTATGCAGCAAAGGCGTCAGCGTCAGAGCCACCGGTCGCAACGAAGCGATGGGCAAGCTGCTGGAGAAAATGGGCGCAGAATTTGTGCATGCGGATTTGACCGAACTGGTCTCTTCGCAGGCAAAGGTCATGCTCGCAGGTATCGACACGCTGTGGCACTGCTCCAGTTTTACCTCGCCGTGGGGAACGCAGGAAGCCTTCGATCTGGCCAACGTTCGTGCTACCCGCCGTCTGGGCGAATGGGCCGTTGCCTGGGGCGTACGTAACTTTATCCATATCTCCTCTCCGTCACTCTATTTTGACTATCACCATCATCGGGATATCAAAGAGGACTTCCGACCACATCGCTTCGCCAATGAATTCGCCCGCAGTAAAGCGGCTGGTGAAGATGTGATTGCGCTGCTCGCGCAGGCTAACCCGCAGACCCGCTTCACGGTATTGCGTCCACAAAGTCTGTTCGGACCTCACGATAAAGTTTTTATCCCCCGTCTGGCCCACATGATGTACCACTACGGCAGCATCCTGTTGCCGCACGGTGGAAGTGCGTTGGTGGATATGACCTATTATGAGAACGCGGTACACGCAATGTGGCTGGTAAGCCAGGAAGCTTGCGATAACCTGCCGTCAGGCCGCGCATACAACATTACTAACGGCGAGCATCGAACGCTGCGCAGTATCGTGCAGAAGCTGATCGACGAGTTGAATATTGATTGCCGAATCCGCTCGGTGCCCTACCCGATGCTGGACATGATTGCTCGCAGCATGGAGCGTCTGGGCAATAAATCGGCGAAAGAGCCAAAGCTTACGCACTACGGCGTCTCGAAGCTGAATTTTGACTTTACGCTGGATACCACCCGCGCTCAGGAAGAGTTAGGTTACCAGCCCATCGTCACGCTGGATGAAGGGATTGAGCGTACCGCGGCCTGGCTGCGCGACCACGGTAAGCTGCCGCGTTAACCCTGCCCGTATTTCTCCAGCAAGGCCTCCGCTATCGCCTGCGTTTCTGCATCCGCCACGCCGTTCCACAACGTCGGGCGGAAGTGCATCTGGAATGCCATAATCACTCGCTGCTGTTCACGCGGCGTCATTTCGGGTTTCACCTCATAACCATAGCGCGACAGCAGATCGAGTAACGATGCAGTGTCTACCGGTGTAGACGGCGCTCTCCCGTTGAGATAAAACGCCACGCGCTGAGCATCAGGCCATGCGCCGATTCCCTGTGCAGCCAGCTGTTTCCATGGAAACAATGGGCCAGGATCGTCCTTACGCTGCGGTGCGACGTCCGCATGAGCCACCACGTTTTGCGGCTTGATGTCGTAGCGAGCAATAATGTCCTTCGCCAGTGGGATCAACGCCTGAATCTGCGCTGGCTCAAACGGGGCAAAATATTTCGTTCCCGCCGATTTTTGCCAGCCGCGGTTTTCCAGCTCAATGCCAATCGAGGTATCGTTAATCCGCGTCGCGCCGCGCCAGAAGCTAATCCCGGCATGCCAGGCCAGATCGTTTTCCGGCACCAGTTGCCAGATACGCGGCTTGCCGTGATAAAGCGGCGGCACAGCCGGGATCAGATAGTGCGAACTGACGTTTTTATCGGTCAGCGTAGCCAGAGAAGCGTCAAAATCATCAGCCGTGTAATGGATAACCAGCACTTTGATGCGCGGATAAGCGGCCTGCGCCTGACGGCGGGTATCTAACTGATATCCGTCTTTATCGACAATCCCTTTTTGGCCAGCGCAGCCCGCCAGCAGCAGCGTCAATGCCAGCAGCCACAACAGACGCTTCATCGGCGAGTTTTCACCGCAGTACCGCTGACGCTCACCATCAACATGCTGCCATCTTTACCCACGGTTTCGTAATCAATGTCGATACCGACGACCGCATCAGCACCCAGCGCTTTCGCCTGTTCACCCAGCTCCTGAAAAGCAATTTCGCGCGCTTTACGCAACTCTTTTTCATACGCGCCGGAGCGGCCGCCGACAATATCGCGAATGCCGGCGAAGAAATCGCGGAAGATATTCGCGCCTAAAATCGCTTCGCCAGTCACCACACCGCAGTATTCCACGATGCTCTGCCCTTCAAGCGTTGGGGTAGTTGAAAACTGCATGATTAATCTCCTTTTTGCGCTAAGAGCACGATCTCAAAAGCATTATCGAACCGATCCACTATCATTGAAAGGATATATTCTATCAACGTAGAACACTAATAGTAGAAAGCTAATAAGGAAATCATTATGCGCTACTCGAAACTCTCTCTGCTGGTTCCATGTGCACTACTTCTCAGCGCCTGTACTACCGTGACTCCGGCCTATAAAGATAACGGCACGCGGAGCGGTGCATGCGTAGAAGGCGGGCCAGACAGCGTGGCTCAACAATTCTATGATTACCGTATTCAGCATCGAAACAATGACATTACCCCCCTTCGCCCGTACCTCAGCGACAATCTGGCTAAACTGCTGACCGATGCCAGCCGCGATAACGCGCATCGCGATCTGTTTAACAGCGATCCGTTCTCCAGCCGCTCTACGTTACCGGATAGCGCCAGCGTCGCCAGCGCATCGACTATTCCGAATAGTGATGCACGCAACATTCCGCTGCGCGTAGAGCTGAAACAGGGTGACCAAAGCTGGCGTGACGAAGTGCTGATGATCCGCGAAGGCCAGTGCTGGGTAGTGGACGACGTCCGCTATCTGGGCGGCAGCGTACACGCGCCAGCCGGGACGCTGCGCCAGTCTGTGGAAAACCGTTAGTCGCCCCCATTCACCCGCCCGCATCATAACCCCCATAAATTGTCCGGCATTCTGCATAGAATGCCGACAATTATTCTTGCCCGCTGGTGGCCCCGCTATTTTGTGCTATGTTTAGATAAGAATGCGGTTTGCATTTAACTTTTAACGCATAAATATTGCATAACTATTCTGTCAAAGGTAGTATCTGCGGCTTCAATATACACAAAATCATTCATGATGCGTCGAGGCGGCAAGTGAATGAATCTCCAGGAGCGTACGAATAGTACGTGACTGGAGTGAATGAATGCAGCCAACAAAGAGGCAGCTTGAAGGATGAAGTGTATAGCTATCAGACTGCCAGCATACGAGAATCAATGAGTATTCAATTAAACGGCATTAACTGCTTCTACGGCGCACATCAGGCGCTGTTCGATATCACGCTGGATTGCCCTCAGGGTGAAACACTGGTGTTACTTGGCCCTAGTGGAGCCGGGAAAAGCTCGCTACTGCGTGTACTCAACCTGCTTGAGATGCCGCGCTCGGGCACGCTCTCTATTGCGGGTAACCGTTTCGACTTCACGAAAACACCGTCAGATAAAGCTATTCGCGATCTGCGCCAGAACGTGGGTATGGTTTTTCAGCAATATAATCTTTGGCCGCACCTCACGGTTGTGCAGAATCTGATTGAAGCGCCCTGCCGTGTGCTCGGTCTGACAAAAGAGCAAGCAATGGCGCGCGCCGAGAAACTGCTCGAACGTCTGCGTCTGAAGCCCTACAGCGATCGTTATCCGTTGCATCTCTCCGGCGGCCAGCAGCAGCGTGTAGCCATTGCCCGCGCGTTGATGATGGAACCGCAGGTGCTGCTGTTTGATGAACCGACCGCCGCGCTTGATCCGGAAATTACCGCGCAAATCGTCAGCATCATTCGTGAGCTGGCGGAAACCAACATTACTCAGGTGATCGTCACCCACGAAGTGGAAGTTGCTCGTAAAACGGCCAGTCGTGTGGTGTATATGGAAAACGGTCATATCGTCGAGTTTGGGGATGCGAGCTGCTTTGCCAACCCGCAAACCGAAGCATTTAAAAACTATCTTTCTCACTAAGATTCGGGACAATACAATGAAAAAAGTTCTGATTGCCGCGCTAATCGCAGGTTTTAGCCTTTCCGCTACCGCAGCCCAAACCATTCGTTTCGCCACCGAAGCGTCTTATCCTCCATTTGAATCTATCGATGCGAATAACAAGATCGTCGGTTTTGACGTTGATCTGGCGAACGCGCTGTGTAAAGAGATTGACGCCACCTGTACCTTCACCAATCAGGCCTTCGACAGCCTGATCCCGAGCCTGAAATTCCGTCGTTTTGACGCGGTGATGGCCGGTATGGACATCACGCCTGAGCGTGAAAAACAGGTCCTGTTTACCACCCCTTACTACGACAACTCTGCGCTGTTTGTTGGCCAGCAGGGTAAATACACCAGCATTGATCAGCTGAAAGGCAAAAAAGTTGGCGTACAAAACGGGACGACGCACCAGAAATTCATCATGGATAAGCATCCGGAAGTGACCACCGTACCGTATGACAGCTACCAGAATGCCAAGCTCGATCTGCAAAACGGTCGCATTGACGGCGTCTTCGGTGATACCGCAGTGGTAACCGAATGGCTGAAAGACAATCCAAAACTGGCCGCTGTTGGCGACAAAGTGACGGATAAAGATTACTTCGGTACAGGTCTGGGCATCGCGGTGCGTCAGGGCAACACTGAGCTGCAGCAGAAATTTAACACTGCGCTGGAAAAAGTGAAGAAAGATGGGACTTACGAGACCATCTACAACAAATGGTTCCAGAAGTAATATTTGATGAATGAATTTTTTCCGTTAGCAAGCGCCGCCGGGATGACCGTCGGCCTTGCGGTTTGTGCGCTGATCATCGGCCTTGCGCTCGCCATGTTTTTTGCCGTCTGGGAGTCCGTAAAATGGCGTCCAGTGGCGTGGGCAGGTTCTGCGCTGGTCACCATTCTGCGCGGGTTACCAGAAATTCTGGTGGTTCTGTTTATCTATTTCGGCTCCTCGCAACTGCTGCTGACGCTGGCCGATGGTTTTACGATTAATCTCGGGTTTGTAGAAATCCCGGTACAGATGCAGATCGAAAACTTCGACGTCAGTCCGTTCCTGTGCGGTGTGATTGCGCTGTCTTTGCTGTACGCAGCCTATGCGTCGCAAACGCTGCGTGGCGCGCTGAAGGCCGTGCCGCTCGGACAATGGGAATCCGGTCAGGCGTTGGGTTTGTCTAAAGCCGCGATCTTCTTTCGTCTGGTGATGCCGCAGATGTGGCGTCACGCTCTGCCGGGGCTGGGTAACCAGTGGCTGGTATTGCTGAAAGATACCGCGCTGGTCAGCCTGATCAGCGTGAACGATCTGATGCTGCAAACCAAAAGCATTGCCACGCGTACCCAGGAGCCATTTACCTGGTACATAGTGGCGGCGGCTATTTACCTGGTGATTACGCTGGTGAGTCAGTACATTCTCAAACGCATTGACCTGCGCGCGACACGTTTTGAGCGGAGACCAGGCTGATGCTTGAGTATTTACCTGAATTGTTGAAAGGGCTGCATACCAGCCTGACGCTGACGGTCGCCTCCATCGTGGTTGCTCTGGTGCTGGCGCTGATTTTTACCGTCATCCTGACGCTAAAAACGCCGGTACTGGTCTGGTTGGTCCGCGCCTATATCACGCTGTTTACCGGTACGCCGTTGCTGGTGCAAATCTTCCTGATCTACTACGGGCCAGGACAGTTCCCGACGCTGCAGGAATATCCGGTACTGTGGCATCTGCTCTCCGAACCGTGGCTGTGCGCGTTAATTGCGCTGTCGTTAAACAGTGCGGCTTACACCACGCAGCTGTTCTACGGCGCTATCCGCGCCATCCCGGAAGGTCAGTGGCAGTCATGCGGTGCATTAGGGATGAGCAAAAAGGATACGCTGGCGATTCTGTTGCCATACGCCTTTAAACGCGCCCTCTCCTCGTATTCCAACGAAGTGGTGCTGGTGTTTAAAAGTACCTCACTGGCTTACACCATCACGCTGATGGAAGTCATGGGTTATAGCCAACTGCTGTATGGTCGCACTTATGACGTCATGGTCTTCGGCGCGGCGGGCGTGATTTACCTGATCGTCAACGGTTTGCTGACGCTGATGATGCGCTTAATCGAACGTAAAGCGCTGGCGTTTGAACACCGGAATTAAGCCGATAACTGCATAAAGCAAAAAATAAAAGACGGGCAAGTCTAACAACCGCCCGTCTTTTTTTATATCGATAAAATATTTAATCATTTTTATTGCATATAAATTCATTAAATGGCATTGTTAATTCACGCCGCAGACACGGTAAATCATCATAAGATTGACAGACGGGAGTTCCACCATGAAAAAGTTAGTACTGGCCGCATTACTGGCTACTTTCGCCGCTGGCACCTCAGCCGCTGATAAAATTAGCTTTGGTGTATCAGCGACTTATCCGCCATTTGAATCGCTGGACGCGAGCAACAAAATTGTCGGTTTTGACATTGACCTGGCAACGGCGCTGTGTAAACAAATGCAGGCGGAATGTACTTTTACCAATCATGCTTTCGACAGCCTGATCCCCGCGCTGAAATTCAAAAAATATGATGCAGTGATTTCCGGAATGGATATCACGCCTGAGCGTAGCAAACAGGTTGCGTTCACTCAGCCTTACTATGCTAACTCCGCGCTGGTTATTGCCAAGAAAGACGCCTATAAAACCTTTGCCGATCTGAAAGGAAAACGCATCGGTATGGAAAACGGCACCACGCACCAGAAATACCTGCAGGACAAACATCCTGAAGTGAAAACCGTGGCCTATGACAGCTATCAGAATGCGATTATCGACCTGAAAAATGGCCGTATTGATGGCGTATTTGGCGATACCGCCGTCGTTAACGAGTGGCTGAAAACTAACCCGCAGTTAGGCGTGGCTACCGACAAAGTGACCGACCCACAATACTTCGGTACCGGTCTTGGCATTGCGGTTCGCCCGGATAACAAAGCCCTGCTGGAAAAACTGAATAACGCACTGGCCGCCATCAAAGCGGACGGCACCTACCAAAAAATCAGCGATCAGTGGTTCCCGCAGTAATTTCCGCTCAATCTGAAAAGCCGCAACCGCGGCTTTTTTTATCTCTTCGCCTGCGCTTTCAGTCAGTTCTTACGCCAGAAATGCATTCATGGCATACACTAATTAAAACGATAAAGAATGAGGCATAAGGATGATAGCGTTTCCTGCCAGCTTGCTGATCCTCAATGGAAAAAGTGCTGATAATCTCCCTCTGCGTGAAACTATTGCGCAACTTCGCGATGAGGGCGTGGAAATTCATGTACGCGTCACCTGGGAAAAAGGCGACGCTCAACGTTACGTGGATGAAGCGCGTCGATTAGGCGTTGCAACAGTGATTGCCGGCGGCGGCGATGGCACGATCAACGAAGTCTCGACAGCGCTAATCCAGTCGCAGGACGGCAATGTTCCCGCCCTGGGTATTTTACCGTTGGGAACGGCGAATGACTTTGCCACCAGCGTGGGTATTCCTGAAGCATTGGATAAAGCGTTAAAACTGGCTATCGCCGGAAATGCGACAGAGATCGATATGGTGCAGGTCAATGATAAAACCTGTTTTATCAACATGGCGACCGGCGGCTTCGGCACTCGTATCACCACCGAAACGCCAGAAAAACTCAAAGCCGCGCTGGGCGGCGTATCGTATTTTATTCACGGTTTAATGCGCATGGATACGCTCAAGCCCGACGTCTGCGACATCCGTGGAGAAGATTTTCACTGGCAGGGCAAAGCGCTGGTGATTGGGATTGGTAATGGCCGCCAGGCCGGTGGTGGACAACAGCTTTGCCCGACGGCGCTGATTAACGACGGATTGCTGCAACTGCGCATTTTTACCGGCGAGGAGTTGCTGCCCGGGCTGCTTTCAGCGTTAACGCAATCTGAAGAAAACCCTAATATCATTGATGGCGCTTCATCGTGGTTTGACATCCGCGCCCCACACGAAATTACCTTTAATCTTGATGGCGAACCGCTCAGCGGACAGGAGTTTCATATTGAAATCCTGCCCGCTGCGCTACGTTGCAGATTGCCGCCGGGTTGCCCGTTGTTGCGCTAACAAAACGGCCCCCCGCCGCAATCAGGCAATGGTGACTTTGCTGTCCAGATAAACATCCTGCACGGCGTTAATCAGCTTAACGCCGTCGGCCATGGTTTTCTTGAATGCTTTGCGTCCAAGAATCAGCCCCATACCGCCAGCGCGCTTATTAATGACCGCCGTACGTACCGCATCGCTCAGATCGGTTTCTCCACCGGCAGCGCCGCCAGAGTTAATTAATCCGGCGCGCCCCATATAGCAGTTCGCCAACTGATAACGTACCAGGTCAATCGGGTTGTCGCTGGTCAGCTTGTTGTAGACGCGATCGTCGGTGTAGCCAAAGTTAACGGCTTTGTATCCGCCGTTATTTTCCGCCATTTTCTGCTTCACGATATCCGCCCCAATGGTGGCGGCCAGATGGTTAGCCTGACCGGTGAGATCGGCGGAGACATGATAATCCACCCCGTCTTTCTTAAACGCGGAGTTACGCAGATAAGCCCACAGTACGGTGACCATACCCAGCTCATGGGCACGCTCAAACGCGGCGGAAATCTCCTCAATCTGACGTCGAGACTCCTCAGAACCGAAATAGATAGTCGCCCCGACCGCCACCGCGCCCATATTGAACGCCTGCTCGACGCTGGCATATAACGTCTGGTCAAACGTATTGGGATAACTGAGCGTTTCGTTGTGGTTAATCTTCACAAGGAACGGAATACGGTGCGCGTAACGGCGGGAAACAGAAGCCAGCACGCCATAGGTCGATGCCACGCAGTTACACCCTGCTTCGATTGCCAGTTCCACGATATTCTTTGGATCAAAGTACAACGGGTTAGCCGCAAACGATGCCCCAGCGGAGTGCTCCACGCCCTGGTCCACCGGAAGAATCGACAGGTACCCTGTTCCAGCCAGGCGCCCCGTGTTATACAGCGTCTGCATATTACGCAGTACGGCTGGGGGACGGTTGTTATCAACCATTACGCGATCAACGTAATCATGTCCTGGCAGGTAAAGTTGGTCAGAAGGAATGGTCATACAACGATGCTGTAAAAGGCTGTCGGCATCTTTGCCAAGCAACTGCGCAATATCAGTCATAGCTATGCTCCCGTAAGTTCCGATTAATAATCGGAATGTGAATTATCCTGACCCGCTTTTTTGCGGGCAGCAATAAGCCTGGTACCGACTGCGCTTTTTTTCCATCTTTAGCGCACTTTTCAGCGATTTCCGCTGGAACGATTCAGGAAGAAATAATGTTAAGGCGGTCAAATTTAGACCGCAAAGGTATTTTAAAGGTATTATCAGGTGGTACTATCAACGCGTACCTTACCTGTCATGAAGGATTTAAAGATGAAAACTACAGTTAAGCTGTCGTTCATGATGTTTGTTGAGTGGTTTATCTGGGGCGCCTGGTTTGTCCCGCTTTGGCTGTGGCTCAGCAAAAGTGGCTTTACCGCGGGTGAAATTGGTTGGTCGTACGCCTGTACCGCCATTGCTGCGATCCTGTCGCCGATACTGGTCGGCTCCATCACTGACCGTTTCTTCTCAGCGCAAAAAGTCCTCGCCGTATTGATGTTTGTCGGCGCTATCCTGATGTACTTCGCCGCGCAGCAAACCACCTTTAGCGGATTCTTCCCGCTGTTACTGGCCTATTCACTGACCTATATGCCGACAATTGCGTTAACCAACAGTATCGCTTTTGCCAACGTACCGGACGTGGAACGTGATTTCCCACGCATTCGCGTGATGGGCACCATTGGCTGGATTGCGTCTGGTTTAGCCTGCGGCTTCTTGCCGCAAATGCTCGGCTATAGCGATATTTCCCCCACCAATATCCCCCTGCTTGTTACGGCCGGAAGTTCCGCGCTGTTAGGCGTTTTTGCGTTCTTTTTACCGGATACGCCGCCGAAAAGTACCGGCAAGATGGATTTCAAAGTCATGCTGGGGCTGGATGCGCTGATCCTTCTGCGGGATAAGAACTTCCTCGTCTTTTTCTGTTGCTCATTCCTGTTTGCCATGCCGCTGGCATTTTATTACATCTTCGCCAACGGTTATCTGACAGAAGTGGGGATGAAAAATGCGACCGGTTGGATGACGCTGGGCCAGTTCTCTGAAATCTTCTTTATGCTGGCGCTGCCGTTCTTCACCAAACGCTTTGGCATTAAAAAGGTATTACTGCTTGGTCTTATTACTGCGGCTATCCGCTACGGATTCTTCGTTTACGGCGGTGCGGAAGAATATTTCACTTATGCTCTGCTGTTTCTCGGCATTCTGCTACACGGCGTCAGTTACGACTTCTACTACGTTACGGCTTATATCTATGTCGATAAAAAAGCGCCGGTACACATGCGCACCGCAGCGCAAGGGCTTATCACGCTCTGCTGTCAGGGATTCGGCAGCCTGCTGGGTTATCGCCTGGGCGGCGTAATGATGGAAAAAATGTTTGCCTATAAGGAACCGATTAATGGTCTCACCTTCAACTGGGCGGGCATGTGGGGATTTGGCGCGATCATGATCGCCGTCATTGCCGTGCTGTTTATGATTTTCTTTCGCGAATCAGATAAAGAAATTACCGCCATTCAGGTGGACGATCGCGATGTAGCGTTGAAACAAGGGGAAGTGAAATGAAAGCAGAACGTATTCTCGGTGCTCTTTATGGGCAGGCGTTAGGGGATGCGATGGGCATGCCGTCTGAACTGTGGCCAAGAACCCGGGTTAAAGCACACTTCGGTTGGATCGACCGTTTTTTGCCTGGACCTGCGGAGAATAATGCCGCCTGTTATTTTAACCAGGCGGAGTTTACCGATGACACATCCATGGCCCTGTGTCTGGCTGATGCCTTGCTTGAATGTGATGGAAAGATAGTTCCAGACGTTATTGGCCGCAATATTCTGGCCTGGGCCGAGCGTTTCGATGCCTTTAATAAAAACGTGCTTGGTCCAACGTCAAAAATTGCGCTAAATGCCATTCGCAACGGCAAACCTGTTGCCGAACTGGAAAATAATGGCGTCACTAACGGAGCGGCAATGCGCGTTTCGCCGCTGGGATGTCTGCTGCCCGCGCGCGATCTCGATACCTTTATTGATGACGTCGCACTGGCCTCCAGCCCGACACATAAATCGGATCTGGCTATCGCCGGCGCTGTCGTCATCGCGTGGGCGGTGTCGCGTGCTATCGACGGAGGAAAATGGTCGGAGATCGTCGACGCGCTGCCTGCCATTGCCCGACATGCGCAGCAAAAACGGATCACCACCTTTAGCGCCTCGCTCTCTGCCCGTCTTGAACTGGCGCTGAAAATCGTTCGTCATGCCGATGGTATAGAGTCCGCCAGCGAGCAGTTATACCAGGTCGTTGGGGCCGGAACCAGCACCATTGAGTCCGTGCCCTGCGCCATCGCGATGGTCGAACTGGCGCAGACCGATCCTAACCGCTGCGCCATTCTGTGCGCGAATCTTGGGGGCGATACCGACACCATCGGGGCAATGGCGACCGCTATTTGCGGTGCGTTACATGGCGTAAGCGCGATTGACCCGGCATTGAAACAGGAACTGGATGCGGTAAATCAGCTGGACTTTAACCGCTACGCCAATGGATTACTGCGACTGCGCGGACAACGGGAGGCGCTATGAACAGCACCACGCGTCTGCAACAACTTCTCCCGCAGTTAGGTTCACACAGGCCGGTTACGGTGGTGGGGGCAGCGGTCATTGATGTTATTGCCGATGCGTATGCCCTCCCCTGGCGCGGGTGTGATATCGAGCTTAAGCAGCAAGGCGTTAACATTGGCGGCTGCGCGCTCAATATTGCCGTTGCGCTCAGGCGTTTAGGTATCAGCGCCAGCAATGCGCTACCGCTGGGTCAGGGGGTATGGGCCGATATTATCCGCAACCGGATGGCAAAAGAGGGATTGCATAGCCTGATCGACAACGCAGAAGGCGATAACGGTTGGTGTCTGGCGCTGGTGGAACCGGATGGCGAACGAACCTTTATGTCTTTTAGCGGCGTCGAAAACCAGTGGAACACCGACTGGTTGGCGCATCTGAACATCCCGCGTAACAGCCTGGTCTATCTGTCAGGCTATCAGTTAGCCTCTCCATGTGGCGAGCTGTTGGTACAGTGGCTGGAAGGTCTGGAAGACGTGACGCCGTTTATCGATTTTGGTCCGCGAATCGGCGATATTTCAGTCGCCTTAATGGCGCGAATCATGGCCTGCCGCCCACTGGTATCACTCAATCGACAGGAGGCCGAAATTGCCGCCGAGCGGTTTGCATTAAGCCAGGATGTACAGGCTTTTGGCGCAGAGTGGGTGCACCGTTTCGCCGCGCCGGTAGTGATACGCCACGATAAAGACGGCGCGTGGTATTTCAGCGCGCAAACATCCGGTTGCGTACCAGCATTTAAGACGACCGTCGTGGATACCATTGGCGCGGGCGACAGCCACGCCGGCGGCATGCTGGCCGGACTGGCGTCAGGCTGGCCGCTGGCTGATGCGGTACTGCTGGGCAATGCGGTGGCTTCCTGGGTAGTCGGGCATCGCGGCGGCGATTGCGCCCCCTCGCGAGAGGCGTTACTCCTCGCACACAAAGACGTATAGATCGCTTCGGCAATAGCTGATGCTGTATTCAATGGGCCGTTGCTGCTGGTCAAGCGCTACCTGCTTGATCACCAGCACCGGCACTTTGCTGTCCATTTGAATGTGTGCCTGGAACTCTGCGTCAGGCATCCGGGCGCTGACGCGTGAGCGCGTGCGCTGCGGGAAGATATGCTGGCTGCGAAAATAGTCGTACAGCGAAACGCCGATGGCATCCACATCATGGATTAGTTGGACCGGCACCCATGACTCTTCAATAGAAACGGCGTCTTCATCGACATAGCGAATACGTTTGATCAGGAAAACGTCACTCCCGGCGGCAACAGCCAACTGCTGCGCTACCTCTTCCGGACAAGGCACAATGCGCTTATTGACCCACAGCGTATCTGGTTTTTTACCGCGTAAAACGACCTGCTGCGAAAAACCCCGCGCTTCTTTAAGCGAATACTCGAAGATGTTGTTGATCTGCGTCCCGTAACCGCGGGCGCGTGTCACCACACCTTCTTCCTCCAGGGCCTGCATTGCCTTGCGTACCGTAATTCGCGACACGCCGGTCAACTGACTGAGATCGCGCTCGCCGGGCAGGATATTGCCATGCTCGAGGATCCCGCAGCGTACAGCGTTCTTCACCGTTTGCGCAAATTTCATATACAGCGGCGTGTTATCTGCCGCTGCAATGCGTTCATTCAGTTGCGCGATAAGCTGGGTATGCGCTTGTTCCATTTATCTTTTTCCAGGCAGACGTTTCTGCTGCCAGTATACTCATTACCACCACGCGTGGAAATGATGTACCGGACCTATTCCCTGCCCGACTTCAAGGGTGTCGGCTTGTGCCAGCGCAGCTGAAAGCCACAGCTTGGCTTCCTGTACCGTATCAGCCCAGTTGTTATGCCGTGGACGCAGCGCCGCCAGCGCTGCGGACAGCGTACAACCGGTACCGTGGGTATTTTTAGTGATAACACGGGGCGCAGTAAAACGCTGCTCGCCGTCACGGGTAAACAGCCAGTCCGGGCTTTGCGCATCCTCCAGATGACCGCCTTTCATCAGCACCGCCTCACAGCCCAGCGCTCGCAGCGCCCTTCCCTGTTCTAACATCTCCGGTTCCGTTTGCGCATGCGATGTGCCGAGCAATGCCGCGGCCTCCGGCAAATTTGGGGTGATAATTGAAACCTGCGGCAGCAAACGGGTACGCAACGTTTCTACCGCCGCGGGCGATAGTAACGGATCGCCGCTTTTCGCCAGCATTACCGTATCCAGCACCACATTTTGCACCCGATGGCGGTGCAAACGTTCGGCGACCGCTTCAACAATATCCGCTTCCGCCAGCATGCCGATTTTGGTGGTGTCGATACGTACATCGCTGAACACCGAGTCCAGTTGCGCAGCGACAAAGTCAGGTTCAATGCGATACACCGACTGCACCCCACGCGTATTTTGCGCCACCAACGCCGTGATCACCGAACAGCCGTAAGCGCCAAGCGCGGAGAACGTTTTTAAATCTGCCTGAATACCCGCGCCACCACTGGGATCGGTTCCGGCAATCGTTAATGCGTTAATCCGTTTCATGCTTGCTCCTGCGCGTTCAGGTTATAGAGGGCGTCGAGAAATGCCGGGACAAAACTGCCCGGCCCGGTCGATTGTTGCGTGGCGATTTGTCCGGCCTGTTTCATCCAGCTACAGGCGGAGGCGACGTTATCAAGCCGGTCACCGGGCAGCGCGCAACTGGCCGCAACGACCGCAGATAGCGCACATCCGGTGCCGACCACGCGCGTCATCAACGGATCGCCGCCATTCACGCAGACAGTGCGCAGACCATCGGTAACATAGTCCACTTCGCCAGTCACCACGACGATGGTCTCTACCTGACGAGCCAGCGCCCGGGCCGCGCCAAGCGCAGCGGCTGGCGTATCGGTCGTGTCCACGCCACGCCCCCCGCCGTTCATTCCTGCCAGCGCCAGTATTTCCGAGGCATTACCGCGAATTACGGCTGGCTGTAGCGACAGTAAATCCAGACAGAAGCGGCGGCGAAACTCAAGAGCGCCCACGGCAACGGGATCGAGCGTCCAGGGGGTTTTAGCAAGAAGCGCCTGCTCAACGGCGACGCGCATCGCCGTGGCCCGCTCCAGGGTAAGCGTGCCGACGTTAACCAGCAATGCGCTGGCAATAGCCGCAAACTGGCTGGCTTCTTCAGGTTCAACCACCATCGCAGGTGATGCGCCTAACGCCAGCAGCGTATTGGCGGTAAAGTTTTGCACGACCTCATTGGTCATACAGTGCGTGAGGGGGGAAAGCGTTCTAAAGTGGTGTAAGGCATGGGCCGCGAGCGCGCGGCTGTGCAGGTCAGGCTGCATGGTTCAGCTCCTGCCCGCGCGAAGAAGGGACACGAGCAGTGTCAGACTTCCCTACGCTGGCATTATCCAGATCAGGTGGTACGGGTATTTCTCAGCCTTCACAAAGAAGGGCACCCCGAGTCGTTGAAACACAATCGTAATATGCTGGTTTCGGCAACAGGATACTGCCTGCGCTTAACGATGTAAATTGGCGCGGAGCAGGCTTTGGCAATGCAACCGCTGGTTACGGTTGCCGGATTTCTGTACTTTCATTTACACTTTTTACGAAATTACTGGAGTGATAACAAAAAAGTCCTTGTCAGATGCCCTGTAAGCCAGGAATGATACATGACTGATTTTGATGACCCGAAGAGGTAGAGAGGATGGGTATGAAGAAGAAAATGTTGCTGGGCGCGCTGTTGCTCGTAACCAGCACCGTCTGGGCCGCGCCTACAGCTACTGCTGCCGCAAAGGGTATTGATCAATATGAGCTAAAAAGTTTTATTGCTGACTTCACCCATTTCAAACCCGGTGACAAAGTTCCACCACTGTATCTCACCAGCGAATACACCATTAAGCAGTGGAATCTGCGCAACCTGCCCGCACCGACAGCTGGCACCCACTGGACCTACATGGGCGGCGCGTATGTGCTGGTCAATGATGCCGATGCTAAGATCATTAAAGCCTACGACGGCGAGATTTTTTATCATCGGTGAAAAAACACGCACTCGCTCTGATGAAGGAGTGCGTAAAATACCATAGCGTGATCAATCATAATCGATAACAATTTTTACACGGCTTAGTACCTGCCCGGCTTTAAATATCTTATCTCCATAAGGAGTGTATTTATATTTCAGCGGTATAATCGTATTTCTGGCCACGTTTTCTTTTAAATCTCCCCATTCTATCAGATCATAATGATTATTGCTTAAATTCACTACAGAACCATCTTTTATTAATTCAAAGCCAATATTTCCGGCGCTATCACTATTCGTATATTCATTAGGTAAAACATTACCGACAGCATTATCAGAAACGAATCTGTAATGAACTGATCTTGTGGCATAGGCCACAATTTGGTCACAATCAATTTTCACTTCGGCATCAGCATCATGCGCAAGCCCTTTACTTACATCTCCGTAATTTATGTTGCTAACTTTAACGGTAGTATCATTGAAAGAACATGTAGTTGGAGTGTAATTAAACTTAACTCTTATATATTGTTTTAAATTATAAGAATCCGAACCGGAACTTTCATTAAAACGCACATGATCTTTAAGAGTCACAGTTTCCCCTATTTTTTTTATTTCAGATGAAACAGATTTATTTTTCGTTAATCTGTATTTAATTGCATAGGTTACCTTAGAATTAAGATCATCTCTCGGAAAATTAAAATAATAACGAGCAATACCCAAAAAACTATTTACAACGCTATAAGGCCCGAGTGAACCATTAACAGACAACTGAACTTCAACATATACACCTTCATTATTTCCAGTTGTTAATACCTGATAATATTCAGAGGTGCCAGATTCTTGACTTTTGGCTATTAAATAATAAGGCGAGCCTGGGTTAGACGTTCCAAAGTCACAATGATAGGTACTATTTCCTCCCGTAAAATTAAGAGGAATACCTTCTTTTGATTGAAATGAATTAAGAGAGGCATCATTCAAATCCAACTCAATCACTTCACTTTCAGCTATTGCACCAGCAGTACTTGGGTTAAAATCAAAATATTGAAATGAAACCGGAAAACAATTGCAGGATACTGAGCCTGACATCATAACCAAAATTAATCCCAGGATAAATCTCATATCTCCTCCTCACCGACAAATATAAACTTTACTTTCATCAATCGTTTTACCAAAGGAGATTGAGCATGAAAGTCCCTGTTGTTTATCCACTGCGACTTTAATTTCCGGCGGCACACTGTCGGTACGAATAAAGAGCTGGCTGCCCTGACCGACCAGGCCAATATTATTCCCTTGGTTATCTTCCACCTCATAACCAAAAGTTAACGGTGAACCATCCGGGCGCTGGGCGCGAATAAACCAGGGCTGCCGTTGGTCGGTATCGAATTTCACCAGCACCACGGCGCCGCGATAAGGCGCGGCACTGTGTCGGTTACCCAATAGCTCGGTTTTACTGTCGGTATTAGAAACGTCCAGCGTCAGGCTATTTTCCCGGTACGGGGTCAACATATCATATAACACCACACCGCTGCGGTTAGTGGTGCGGTAACGTTGCCCGTTGACGTAGGCGCCTTGCAGTCCCGGCGCCTGCATTACTGCAAAAGTATCGGAAAGGCGGTTCGCAAGATTCACCCCGCCGGACCAGGCCACTATCCCGCCCGAAATATTACCACCCGCCTGCCGGTATTTATTAGACTGGCTATAGCTACCGCTTAGTTTAGCAATCGGTGCGTTCCAGGTTAAGTTGGTGCCTGCCGTCGTTTCGCTGTCCTGGCGCTGATGGCTCAGGTTAACGCCATAGTTAAACTGGTCGCGATCGCCCATCGTCCCGGAAAGTCCGGTATTGTTTGAGGAAAACCCATCGTTATTAAAGGTCGTTGAGTTAGATAAATATATCTGGCGGCGTCTTGAGGTAATATCATCCCCCCAGTCAAACGGAACAGAAATTAAAAGGTTAAAACGCTTATCCTCGCGATGATCCTCGTCATAGGTCTGGCTGGCCGAAAAGGTATAGCTAATACGTTGCCAGTTATTGGTATAACTCAACTGATAATCCTTACTCGTGCCACTACGCTCCCAGTAATCGCGCCACAATATACTTAGTGATAAGGAACCATAGCCCGCCGGTAAAGTTTGGCTCACATTGGCGGAAAAACTGTTTTTGCGACCAAAATCATACTGGTAATAATCCGCTATGTCATAAACATCATTTTCATCACGATGATAGCTGTCTTTATTATTGGCCCAAACGTGATCGTTAAAAGTCCGATAATCCCGTGATGAGTATCGATAGGCAGCAAGGCCAAAACGCGTGGCGGTTTGTGTTAAATATTTATTATAAGCAATTTGATAGCTTTGCCCATCAAATACATCACCATTATCCTGTTTACTGTGTGAACGCGTCGCATCCACGGATATTGCGCCAATTCGGGTATTCCAGCCAGTTCCTAACGTGAACGAATTGTAGTTATCAGCGAGCATCGTACCGCCGTATAACGTTAACAGGTTACTCCACCCATATTGATAGCTCATCTGCGCAAAGTCGGTCTGATTACTTGCCCCTTCGATATGGCTACGTCCGGCGGCAAAATCATATTTTGAGACCCCAGGCTGCAACATGTTAGGTACCGCTGCATATGGCACCAGATAGGTGGTAACCGATCCATCAGCTTCTTTGATGCTAACATCAAGATCTGCACCTCCCCCTGCTAACTGCAAATCCGCGATAGAAAACGGGCCTGGCGGTACTTCTTTCTGATACACCACAAAACCGTTCTGCTCAATAGTGACCAGCGCATTGCTCTGCGCAATCCCCTGCACCACCGGGGTAAAGCTTTGTTTTGAGTTGGGTAACATTTGCATATCGCGGTATAAACGCACCCCACGAAAGCGTACCGAGTCAAAAATATCAGATGAGGTGTACATATCCCCGGCGCGTAACGTGCCGAGAATTTGTGGAATACCGTATTCCAGATAAAGGGTGTTACTTTTCCATTCCCCGCTGCTGTCATCCGTTTTGTTGTAGCTGGCATCGGAATGCAACTGCCAGCCCAGCAGGTTTAATCCACTGGTAAAGCGCGCATAGGTACTTTTGCTGTTACCAGAATTCTTATAGTCGCTATTGTACTGGCTGAGATAATAGGAGGTATAAAGGGCATTGATACCGCGATCCCAGCTTTCCGGCGGCACATAGCCATTTTCCAGCTCGTCAACGTAGGCCTGGGGTACGCTAAGATCTAACTGAAATTTTCCTATGTTCCAGCGATAACTCCCGCCCTGCACCGCTTGCTCAAGAGAAAGGCAGTTTTTGGTTTTATCAAGCTTATCGGTATTAATCCCTAAACGCGTGATGGTATCGCGAGTCAGGCAGGTTTCAGCAGCCGTATCTTTAACTGTAATCTCATATTTGCCGCGCCACTGTTTATTAACGTAGATATCCACGTCATATTGTCCAGGTAAAGGATGATTATCATCAACGCGTAAAGCAGAAACTTTTTCGCCCTTCATCCCGCCCATCATAAAGTGTGTATCAAAAGTTTCTTCTGCCGACAGGACAGAAAAAGACAACAAAGACAATAATATCGCAGAAGCAAGCGGGGTCATCCTTAACATAATCAGCTCCTGTCATCTCAGGCTGACGTTATCACTTATATAATTGCCATGATCATCAATAATAGTTAACTTATACCGACTGGCATTACTATTTTTCACCGTAAAAGATTCGCTAGATAATGGCGCAACCATCACCGAGTCATTATTTATCTTGATACTGCCAGCTTTAACTTCCGTGACCGTTATCCAGTTAGCGCTGCTATTTTTTATAGAAAAATTTCTTCCACTATGGTTTAACGATAATTTTTTAAAAATTTCTTTATTAACTGGCGCAACACCTGCAGGACGATAAAAGAGCTTAATCCGGTTCTGCATAGCAAATTTAAGTACATTTTTACCATCATATGCCGGATTATTGGGTGGGATATCCAACACATTGAGATAAAACAGACTCTCTTTATTATTTGGTAGCATATTAGGCATTTTCTTAATTTTAAGCTGCTGCCCTGAATTTCCCGCTACTTTAGCGACTGGAGGCGTCAGCAAAAAAGGTACCTGAATCTTCTCGGGTGGCAGCGTTGTATTACCATCATCAATCCAGGCCTGTATCAAAGAAGCGCTTTTTTCCTGGTTCATCAACTGTATAACTATTTCATTTTTTTCTGCAGGGTAAATTACTCTTGTGCCATAAATCACTATCCCTGCCTGAGCCGGTGTCATAAGTGATAATGTAATTACCGCGCCTAATATTTTCATTTTAATTCCCTTTTTATACCGGCAACCCAGGTTGCCGGTATAACACTAATCCTGAACAACAATCAGTTTTATATTTGCTTTTACTTCACCTGTACCAACGGGAGCACCCGCAGCACCTATAGCCTTTGCATAACGAGCCGAAAGTCGAAGCCCGTATTGAGTATTACCCTCAGTTGATAAACCCAACCGTTCAAGATCTGAAAGCTTAAATTCATCCTGACCATCTTTTGTAATTAAAACATTCTTGTGAAATAATTTAAAACCGACCTCCGCAGGACCTGTGCCTTTATTTTCAATAACACTATTATAATCAAAAGCACTACCATCAACTTTTATTTTGACATTATCGCTACTATTACACTCAAGAATTAAATTCTTATCTGCTTCATTTTCACCATACCCCGTATCCTGACCCGCGGCCAGTGGAGTAAGTATTGTAGCGGGAATATCGTCTAATTTAATAGTAGCGGTATTTGCTGTATCAAGGAACTTACAAGCGGTACCTGACACCATACCGGTAATAGTTAACGTACCTTCTTCAACCCCAGCAGCAAACGCCCCGCCACTCATAAATAATCCTGTTACCACTGCCGCAGCAATAATTGAACGTTTCATAGTATCTTCCTTAATCAACATATTTAGATTTGTTACGTGGTGTTATTCCTGTAATTAGAATCTACACACTTAAATCGTTACCGCAATGTAAACGGAATGTTTTTTTGATTTAAGACAAGTTACTCAATGCAATATAATTACAACAAATAGTCAGGAACCAATCTTATTTACACAATTAATAAGTTAACGTAATTTACCATTCATATTTATTTTTAAGATAAATAAAAAAGCCCACATCATTCATGAGAGTGATGTGGGCTATATGAAAGAGAGTATCCTAGTCGTAGCGGTTGAGGATAATTTGACGATTATCACTGCCTGGAACAGCGACCAGTTCCGTTGTTACTCCCCTCACCACCGATGAAACAGTTTGTTCGGTACTCGAAACGTGGGGGGTGTTGCCGCAGCGCTGTTGAAGCTGAGCATTTGCCACTTCGGTACTGCAGGTCGGCGCGACAACGTTGCCGCTAATAGTTAAGGTTGCGGTATCTGTTCCCAATGCGGGAAGACTTAATCCATAAGCCAGAACTATAATTCCCAGCGACAAAGTTTTTTTCATCTAAACGTCATTCCTGTATTAAGCCCGATTTAACATGCAGGGTAGTTATTTAGCGTAATAATAGGTGCGCTACCACGCGAAAACCAATTGAAATACTAAATCAATAGGATAGGCATGATCAATTTAAATGATGAATATCGGATTTAATTCAGAAAAAAACATGTTTTATTAAGACAGGGTAAACAATGCTCTATTTTTTCTTCATCTTATATATTCACCGCATCAATATATCATTGATGCGGTGAATAATTTTTAACGCCAGAAATTACACCGCGCGGAAGGCAATCTCTCCCGGAATAACTTCCCCCTGCCAGTACAGCTGCGCTGCCACGCGCCCTGCAAGGTCACGGTAAATGGCGGTAAATTCGCTGTCTGGACGGCTGATAACCGTCGGCGTACCGCGATCGAGGTCTTCACGTAGAGAAATATGCAGCGGCATTTGTCCCAGCAGTTGGGTGTGGTACTGCTCGGCCAGTTTCTGCGCGCCGCCGGTGCCAAAGATTGGCTCATGATGCCCGCAGTTGCTGCAAATATGCATACTCATATTCTCAACAATACCCAACACCGGCACTTCGACTTTTTCGAACATCACAATGCCTTTTTTCGCATCGATCAGCGCAATATCCTGCGGCGTGGTCACTACAACCGCCCCAGTTACCGGAATGTTCTGCGCCAGCGTCAGTTGGATGTCACCGGTGCCTGGCGGCATATCCAGTACCAGGTAATCAAGATCTGGCCATAAGGTTTCCTGCAGCATCTGCAATAGCGCTTTACTGGCCATCGGCCCGCGCCACACCATAGCGTTATCGTCGGTGACCAGATAGCCAATGGAGTTGGTCGCCAGACCGTGAGACATGATCGGCGCCATATGGGTGCCGTCCGGCGAAGTGGGACGCTGGTTTTCCGCGCCGAGCATCGTCGGGATGGACGGGCCATAAATATCGGCGTCCAGAATGCCCACCTTTGCCCCTTCCGCAGCCAGCGCCAGCGCCAGGTTCACCGCAGTGGAAGATTTACCCACCCCGCCTTTGCCGGAACTGACGGCAATGATGTTTTTCACACCATTAATACCCGGCTGATTTTTCACACGTTTCAGGGTGGCGATGTTATGTGACAACTTCCAGTCAATCGCTTTCGCGCCGGTAATACGCAACAGATCGGCACTGCATTGCTCTTTTAATGCTTCAAACGCGCTATGCCAGACGAAGGGCATGACCAGCTCGACGTGCAACGTGTCATCCATCCAGGCGACGTGGTGCAACGCTTTAAGCGTCGTCAGATTATGCTTCAGGGTTGAATGCTGAAAATTCGCCAGCGTCCCGGCGACCATCGCGCGCAGGGTTTCTGGTGATTTGGCCTGGGATTGTGCGTTCATCCCGACTCCTTTTTGTTGTTCTGAAAATACAATAGTCACCAGGTAGTTTACTCCAACCGCAACAATTATTCATTTACGGATAAATGCCCTTATCGCTTGGCGCAGTAATTACCATTTTGGTACTATCAAAGCCCTTTTCACTACAAAAGAAGTAATTGCCCACTATGACTCAAGTCGCGAAGAAAATTCTGGTAACGTGCGCGCTGCCGTACGCCAACGGCTCTATCCACCTCGGCCATATGCTGGAGCACATCCAGGCTGATGTCTGGGTCCGTTACCAGCGAATGCGCGGCCACCAGGTAAACTTCATCTGCGCGGACGACGCCCACGGTACGCCAATCATGCTGAAAGCACAGCAGCTTGGGATCACGCCAGAGCAGATGATCGGTGAAATGAGTCAGGAGCATCAGACTGATTTTGCGGGTTTTGACATCAGCTATGACAACTACCACTCTACGCATAGCGAAGAGAACCGCGAGCTGTCTGAGCTGATTTACACGCGCCTGAAGGAGAACGGTTTTATTAAAAACCGCACTATCTCCCAGCTTTACGATCCGGAAAAAGGCATGTTCCTGCCGGACCGTTTTGTTAAAGGCACCTGCCCGAAATGTAAGTCTGCGGATCAATACGGCGATAACTGTGAAGTCTGTGGCGCAACCTACAGCCCGACCGAACTTATCGAGCCGAAATCCGTCGTTTCCGGCGCAACGCCGGTGATGCGTGACTCAGAACACTTCTTCTTTGACCTGCCGTCATTCAGCGAAATGCTGCAGGCATGGACGCGCAGCGGCGCGTTGCAGGAGCAGGTCGCCAACAAAATGCAGGAATGGTTTGAAGCCGGCCTGCAGCAGTGGGATATTTCCCGCGACTCACCGTACTTCGGTTTTGAAATCCCGAATGCGCCTGGCAAGTACTTCTACGTCTGGCTGGATGCGCCGATTGGCTATATGGGATCGTTCAAAAACCTGTGCGATAAGCGCGGCGACACCACTAGCTTTGACGAATACTGGAAGAAAGACTCTACCGCCGAGCTATATCACTTCATCGGTAAAGATATCGTCTACTTCCACAGCCTGTTCTGGCCTGCCATGCTGGAAGGCAGCAACTTCCGTAAGCCGACCAACCTGTTCGTACACGGTTATGTGACGGTGAACGGCGCGAAGATGTCCAAATCTCGCGGCACCTTTATTAAGGCCAGCACCTGGCTGAAGCACTTTGACGCCGACAGCCTGCGCTACTACTACACCGCGAAGCTCTCTTCACGTATTGATGACATCGACCTGAACCTGGAAGACTTTGTCCAGCGCGTTAACGCCGATATCGTCAACAAGGTGGTTAACCTGGCCTCCCGTAACGCTGGTTTTATCGCCAAGCGTTTTGACGGCGTGCTGGCGGCAGAACTGGCCGATCCGGCACTGTATAAAACCTTTACCGATGCCGCTGCAGTCATTGGCGAAGCGTGGGAAAGCCGTGAATTCGGTAAAGCTATCCGTGAGATCATGGCGCTGGCCGATGTGGCAAACCGCTACGTTGACGAACAGGCCCCGTGGGTTGTGGCTAAACAGGAAGGCCGCGATGCGGACCTGCAGGCAATTTGCTCAATGGGCATCAACCTGTTCCGCGTGCTGATGACTTACCTGAAACCGGTACTGCCGACGCTGGCTGAGCGTGTTGAAGCTTTCCTGAACAGCGAACTAAGCTGGGATGCTATCGAGCAGCCGCTGCTCGGTCACAAGGTCAACACCTTTAAAGCGCTCTACAATCGCATCGACATGAAACAAGTTGAAGCGCTGGTTGAGGCGTCTAAAGAAGAGGTGAAAGCCGCAGCCGCGCCGGTTACCGGCCCGCTGGCGGACGATCCGATTCAGGAAACCATCACCTTTGACGATTTCGCCAAAGTTGACCTGCGCGTAGCGTTGATTGAAAACGCTGAGTTTGTAGACGGTTCTGACAAGCTGCTGCGTCTGACGCTGGATCTCGGTGGCGAAAAGCGTAACGTCTTCTCCGGTATTCGTTCTGCTTATCCGGATCCGCAGGTCCTGATTGGACGTCAGACCATTATGGTAGCCAACCTGGCACCGCGTAAAATGCGCTTCGGTATTTCCGAAGGTATGGTGATGGCGGCGGGTCCTGGCGGGAAAGATATCTTCCTGTTAAGTCCGGACGAAGGCGCAAAACCAGGCCAACAGGTGAAGTAAGACCTACCAAGCGCTGCAATGGCAGCGCTTTTTTTTTGCAGTAGCTATTCCCCTAATCTCAAACGCGTCACTTCACTCCATTTTCGGACTGCTCAGCTATTGCGATTAGATTTATTCTATACTGCTTTGCTATTAAGGTCGTACGGGCCCATCAAATTCATAGGCTCTATTATTTTGCATCCGATATTCATGAAATGGAGTTTTACATGACAGCGTTTCAAAAATTAGTTTCTCTTGCCGTAGCGTCGGTTGTCATTTTTTCCCTGACGGGGTGTGGTGATAAAGAAGAGACAAAAACATTTAATGCCAACCTAAACGGCTCGGATATTACCGTCTCTTACACCTATAAGGGCGATAAGGTTCTGAAACAAATCTCTGAAAGTAAAATCAGCTATGCGTCGGTCGGCGCCAGCAATAAAGAAGAAGCAGCAAAAGTATTTGACGCCTTAAGCGCTAAATATCAAAACATCCCTGGCATAGAAGAAAAGCTCACCTATTCAGACACCTATGCGCAGGAAAACGTCACTATCGATATGGAAAAAGTCGATGTAAAAGCATTGCAGGCAATTTCCGGGATGCAGCTGTCTGAGAATACCGATAAAAACATCAGCATGAAGCAAATGCAAACGGTAATGGAATCGGCGGGTTTTAAAGAAGTGAAGTAAACCGTCGGCGACCCGATTTTAATCGTGGTCGCCCGTTTTTCTCGTTATGCTTTCGCGCTATGTACGCGTGTGGTCAAACCGCGCAGGAAATAACGCAGGAACTGATCGCCGCATTCGCGATAGTTTTTATGATCCGGCGCGCGCATCATGGCGGTAATTTCCGGCATCGACACACGAAATTTCTGCTCGGTCATAATGGCCAGAATATCATCGGTTTTCAGCGAAAAGGCGATACGCAGCTTTTTCAGCACCGTATTGTTATTAACACGACGCTCAAGCGCCAGCTCCGGCGCGGATTCATCTTTCCCACGCAGATGATAAATCAGACCGTTTAAAAAACCGGAAAGAATGATATCCGGGCAACGCACAAACCCGTCTTCATCTTCTTTTGTCATCCAGGTATCAAAACCCGCGGAGGTGGATTCCATGTCAGCAAGCGCAAGAATACGCACCATGTCGTTATTGTTCGCTTTCAGGGTGTAGCGCAGGCTACGAAGAATATCGTTACTTAGCATAGAGCCTTCAACAGTCGGTGATGCAATGGCGCGCAGTGTATCAGTTTTACAGTCCAATCGCCTCTTTTAGACTTTTAAGATAACGACGACTCACCGGAACGGTCAGCCCGTTACGCAAAATCAGCTCGGCCTGGCCGTTATCTTCCAGTCGGATTTCCTGCAATTGCGCCAGGTTCACCAGATATTGCCGGTGGCAGCGCAGGAGTGGCGTACGGCTTTCCAGCGTTCTGAGCGTTAACTCTGTGAACCCCTCTTTACCATCGCTACTGGTGACATACACGCCGCTCATACGGCTGCTGATAAACGCCACATCATCCATTTGCAGCAAATAAATACGGCTATGACCGCTGCACGGAATAAACTTCAGCGGCTGCTGATGCTCGGGCAGTAGCGATACATCCTGCTTCGTGCGTTCCTGACGTAAACGGCTCAGCGTTTTTTCCAACCGCGCTTCTTCAATCGGCTTGAGCAGATAATCAAACGCGTGTTCTTCAAAGGCTTTGACCGCATACTCATCAAACGCGGTCAGGAAAACAATGTACGGACGATGTTCGGGATCAAGCATCCCGACCATTTCCAGGCCGCTGATACGCGGCATCTGAATATCGAGAAACAGGACATCCGGGTGCAGTTTATGTACCGCGCCGATGGCTTCCACCGCATTCGAACACTCCCCGATAATCTCGATGTCGCTTTGCTCCTGCAACAGGATCCGCAGATTCTCCCGCGCTAACGGTTCGTCATCGACAATCAGCACTTTGATCATGCCTGTTCCTCCAGAGGAAGTCGTAAAGTAATTCGGGTAAAGCGGTCAGGTTCACACGCTACGCTGATGCCAAAATCATCGCCAAACCGCTCGCGCAGTCGCTTATCGACCAGATTCATACCCAACCCGCTGGCCTCAGACGTTGGCTGATACAGCCCGGCATTATCTTCAATATCCAGCATCAGATACTGCCCTTCGCGACGGGCGGTAATCGACACCTCTCCGGTATCCAGTAGCTGAGAGGTACCGTGCTTAATGGCATTCTCCACGATGGGCTGCAGGGTAAAAGCCGGTAATTGCTGATGCGAAAGTTCATCAGGCACCGTTAAAGTCACCTGTAGCCGTGACTGGAATCGTGCCTTTTCAATTTGCAAATAGGCGTTCACGTGTTCAATTTCATCGGCCAGTGTGACAATCTCCGACGGGCGTTTTAAGTTTTTGCGAAAGAAGGTCGACAGGTACTGCACCAGTTGACTGGCCTGCTCGCTATCGCGGCGGATCACGGCTTTGATGGTGTTGAGCGCATTGAACAGAAAATGAGGATTCACCTGGGCATGCAGGAGTTTTATTTCCGACTGCGTAAGCATTGCTTTTTGCCGCTCGTACTGTCCGGCCAGTATTTGCGCCGAAAGTAGCTGAGCGATCCCCTCCCCCAACGTGCGGTTGATCGAGCTAAAGAGGCGGTTTTTAGCCTCATACAGTTTGATAGTCCCCATCACCCGCTGGTTTTCACCCCGCAGCGGAATCACCAGCGTCGAGCCTAATTTACATTGCGGATGCAAAGAACAACGGTAAGGGACTTCATTCCCGTCGGCATACACCACCTCTCCGGTTTCTATTGCCCGTAGAGTGTACGACGACGAAATCGGTTTACCAGGCAGGTGGTGATCGTCACCAATGCCGGTAAATGCCAGCAGTTTCTCACGATCGGTAATCGCCACCGCGCCGATATCCAGCTCTTCGTACAGCACCTGAGCCACCTTCATGCTGTTAACCTCGTTGAACCCCTGACGCAAAATACCTTCCGTAGAGGCGGCAACTTTGAGCGCAGTAGCGGAAAAAGCGGAGGTGTATTTTTCAAACATCGCCCGTTTATCGAGCAATATACGCATAAACAGGGCTGCGCCCACGGTATTGGTGACCATCATCGGGGCGGCAATATTGCTGACCAACCGAAACGCATCATCAAATGGACGAGCAATTAATAAGATAATCAGCATCTGCACCAGTTCGGCCACAAAGGTAATCGCGCCCGCCGTCAACGGGCTGAAGACTTTATCGGTACGGCCGCGACGAGTGAGCACGCTGTGCACCAGCCCGCCGAGTAAACCTTCCACAATGGTCGAAATCATGCAGCTTAGCGCCGTCATACCGCCCATTGAATAACGGTGTAAGCCACCGGTCAGACCGACTAAACCACCGACTACGGGACCGCCAAGCAGCCCGCCCATCACCGCACCGATGGCACGCGTGTTAGCAATAGAGTCATCAATGTGCAGCCCGAAATAGGTACCCAAAATGCAAAAAATGGAAAAGGTGACATAGCAAAGCAGTTTGTGCGGGAGACGGATAGTGACCTGCATCAGCGGGATAAACAAACGCGTTTTACTCATTAGCCACGCGATAACGAGAAACACGCACATCTGCTGAAGCAGCAGCAACACCAGATTAAACTCGTACATACGCGCCAACCACACATCACTTAAAAGCGCGTAACATACATGGGCTACGCGTAACTTTCTTTGAAGTGTTGCAAAAAAACAGGAATTTGTGAGAACGATCACTCGAAAGCGCGAGTAGGACGACAAACTCACCCCTTGATTGATCAAAAAACAGACAAAACTACCTGGTTCGTAAAAGAGCGTCTAAAGTAAAACTGGGACCTCGCGAGCAAGAGTGAGACGACGATGGCGCTTTACACAATCGGTGAAGTGGCTTTGCTTTGTGATATCAACCCTGTCACTTTACGCGCGTGGCAGAGGCGTTACGGATTACTCAAACCGCAGAGGACAGACGGGGGTCATCGCCTGTTTAACGACGCGGATATTGACCGGATCCGAGAGATAAAACGCTGGATAAACAACGGCGTTCAGGTCAGTAAGGTGAAAATGTTGCTCAGCAATGAGAACATTGATGTGCATAACGGCTGGCGTGAACAGCAAGAGACGCTACTAAGCTATTTGCAAAACAATAATTTGCATAGTCTGAGAATGTGGATCAAAGAGCGCGGCCAGGATTATCCCGCGCAAACGCTCAATACCCATTTGTTCACACCGTTACGCCGCCGTCTGCAGTGTCAGCAGCCGATCCTCCAGGCGTTACTCGGGATCCTCGACGGCGTCCTCATCAACTATATCGCGATTTGTCTGGCCTCAGCGCGTAAGAAACAGGGTAAAGATGCGCTGGTTGTCGGCTGGAACATTCACGATACCACCCGCTTGTGGCTGGAGGGTTGGGTTGCCAGTCAGCAGGGATGGCGCGTTGACGTTCTGGCCCACTCACTGAACCAACTACGACCGGAAATGTTCGAAGGTCGAACCTTACTTGTCTGGTGCGGCGAGAACCAGACACCCGCTCAGCAACAGCAGCTGAGTGAATGGCGCGCGTTGGGTCACGATATTTATCCACTCGGTATTTAATATTCTATTAACAACCGTGTACAATCCTTAGATTCACATAAGGAGTGCACAATGAGCGCAGCTAAAATCGGTGTAATAACCCTCTTCCTGCTGATGGCTATCGGCGGTATCGGCGGCGTCATGCTGGCAGGCTACACCTTCATTTTACGTGCCGGGTAAGGTAGCTCGCTAATCGCTCAAATCCGCGATCGACAATTACTGCCGCCAACGCGACCAGCAACGCCCCCTGAATCACATAGGCGGTATTGAATCCGCTAAGTCCGATAATTATCGGCGTGCCCAGCGTATTCGCCCCGACGGTTGAGGCTATCGTTGCGGTGCCGATATTAATGATCACCGACGTGCGGATCCCCGCCAGAATAACCGGCGCCGCCAGCGGCAACTCCACTTTACGCAGACGCTGCCAGCGACTCATCCCCATCCCGCTGGCGATATCCATCACGCTGGCAGAGATGCCTCCCAGCCCCGCCAGGGTTGCCTGTAGGATCGGTAACACGCCATACAGGATCAGCGCGATAACCGCCGGCTCAAGACCAAATCCCATCACCGGCACGGCAATCGCCAGCACCGCGACCGGGGGAAAAGTCTGCCCCACGGCGGCGATAGTTTCCACCATCGGCCTGAACTCTGCCCCCCAGGGCCGGGTTACCGCAATCCCGGCGCCGGTGCCGATAAGTACGGCGATAAGACTCGATATTCCCACCAGCGCAAAATGACTCAGCGCCAGCGCCGTAAAACTTTCCTGCTGATACACGGGACGCGGCAATTCTGGAAACAACGAACTAAACAGGGTCTGACTGTGCGGCAACCCGACCAACAGGATCAGGAACAGGACAACCAGCCACAGCAATGGATCAGTAAGACGTTTCACGGGGCGGCATCTCCGAAAGCAGATCGCGAAAGTGAAGCGTACCGCAGGACACGCCCTGCGGCGTCACAACCGGCAGTACATCGCACCCCCGCGCCACAAACATCGACAGTGCATCACGCAGCGTCATTTCAGCCACCAGCGGCTCACCGGCTGAATGTTCGCCGCGACGAATAAAATCCCCCACCGTACGCAGCGACAGTAACCGTACGCCCAGTTCGCTGCGGCCAAAGAACGTTTGTACGAAATCGTTCGCTGGCGCCGTCAGCATCGACAACGGCGTCCCTTGCTGCACGACCTTACCCGCGTCCATCAGGACCAGATGTTCCGCCAGCCTCAGCGCCTCGTCGATATCATGCGTCACCAATACAATGGTACGCCCCAGAAGACGATGAATACGGGTCATCTCCTGCTGCAGCGCACCGCGGGTGACGGGATCCAGCGCGCCAAAAGGCTCATCCATCAGTAGCACCTGCGGATCTGCCGCCAGCGCGCGTGCAACCCCGACCCGCTGCTGTTGCCCACCGGAAAGCTGATGCGGATAACGGTGACGCAAACTCGCCTCCAGCCCCAACAGCGCCATAAGTTCATCTGTGCGATCATCAATACGCGAACGCGACCACTTTTGTAATTGCGGCACGGTGGCGATGTTCTGCGCGACGGTCCAGTGCGGGAACAAACCGATAGACTGGATCGCGTACCCCATACGCCGCCTTAACTCCAGTACCGGCAGACTGCGAATCTCCTCGCCCGCAAAAAGAATCTGCCCGCTGTCATGCTCGACCAGTCGATTGATCATCTTCAGTGTGGTGGATTTCCCGGAACCCGACGTGCCAATCAGCACCGAAAAGCTCCCCTCCGCCAAATGCAGATTAAGGTCGTCGACGGCTTTTTGCTGACCGTAGGTTTTACTGACATGACTAAATTCAATCATTATTCGTTCCCTTCAGCAGCGCTAGCCCTAAATCAAACAGCGCATCAATCAACACTGCCAGCACAACTACCGGGATCACGCCCAGCAGCACTAAATCAACGGCGCTACTGAGCAATCCCTGAAAGACCAGCGCGCCAAAGCCCCCGGCACCGATCAGTGCGGCAATCACCGCCATCCCTACTGTCTGGATCATCACCACCCGCAAACTGCGCAAGAAGACAGGCAGCGCCAGCGGCAACTGCACCGAGATAAACCGTTGACGCGCGCTCATCCCCATCGCCCGGGCGCTTTCCAGTACATCCTGTGGAACCTGATTCAGTCCAGCCACCACGCCACGTACCAACGGTAAGAGCGCGTACAGTACCAACGCAATAAGCGCGGGTGTCATGCCGGTTCCCGCAACGCCGAGTGAGCTTAACCAGGGAAAATGCTTAACCAGCCCAGCGAGCGGCGCAATCAACAGGCCAAACAAGGCCACCGAGGGAATAGTCTGGATAATGTTCAGTACGGCGAAAACGGGTCCCTGACGCGAGTCAGAAAAAGAGCACCAAACGCCCAGCGGCACACCAAGGAATAGCGCGGGTATCACGGTGCCAAACAGAATAGTCAGATGCTGCGCCAGTGCGTCGTTAAAGACATCCTGGCGGTTGGCATACTCTTTCAGCAGGGAAAGATCGTTAAACGTGCCGGACAGTAATAACACTATCGGCATAACAAAAAGTTGCGCATGCAGCACCCATCGCCACAACATCTGACGGGTGATGCGCCGAATGGCGTCACTGGCAGCCAGCAGCATGAATCCGAGACCCAGCCAGAACCCGGAGCCAAGACTGGTTCTGGCCAACGTACTGCCCGTCTGCGCCAGATACGTTGCCGTTGTACCTGCGGTTACCAGCGCCGCAATCACCAACAGCTGGCTGATAACAAGCGTCAATATATTGCCGGGTTTGCCCGACACAAAGCACAGAAGAAACAGTAGCAGACAGGCCACCGCCAGTCCCCACGCCATGTCGGGCCTGATATCCCAGAGTTGACGACCTTCGCCGGAAACCAGGCGATTGGGAGCATAGCTAATGAAAGGAAGCGCAGCTGCTGCGAAGGTAAGAAGAACCAGCAGCAACAGCACCCGATTAACCGAGATATTGGACAAAACACCCACCCGCCGTAAATTCCGTTACTTAACCCATCCTTTTTGCTTCAGATAATCTGCTGCAACTTTTTTTGCATCCAGACCCTCTACGGCAATACTGGCGTTAAGCTGCTGGAGCGTTTTTTCATCCAGACTGGCAAAAACAGGCTGCAGCCATTCTTCCATTTGCGGATAGGCCTTGAGTACCGACTCACGTACCACTGGCGCAGGCGCATAAATCGGCTGAACGCCTTGCGGATCGCTTAACGTTTGCAGCCCCAGCGCGGCGACCGGACCATCGGTGCCGTAGGCCATCGCGGCATTGACGCCGGAGGTTTGCTGCGCTGCGGCTTTAATCGTCACGGCGGTATCCCCCCCGGCCAGTGATAAAAGCTGATTCTGATTCAGTTTAAAATCATAGGCTTTTTCAAACGCGGGCAGCGCGTCCGCACGTTCGATAAACTCCGCAGAGGCGGCCAGTTTGAAAGTGCCCCCCTCCTTCAGGTAGCGCCCTAAGTCTGCAAGCGAAACCAGTTTATTCTTTTCGGCGACATCCTGGCGGACCGCAATGGTCCAGGTATTGTTGGCGGGCGCAGGCGTTAGCCAGACCAGTTTATTTTTCTCTGCGTCCAGCTTTTTCACTTTGTCGAAACCAGCCTGCGCATTTTTCCACGCCGGATCATTCTCATCTTTAAAGAAGAAGGCGCCATTGCCGGTATATTCCGGGTAGATATCCAGCTCGCCGGATGTAATCGCGCCACGCACCACTGGCGTAGTCCCCAGTTGCACTTTATTGACGGTTTTCACACCATGGCTTTCGAGCACTTGCAAAATAATGTTACCGAGCAGCGCCCCTTCGGTATCAATTTTTGACCCAACCGTAACGGGCGACGCGGCCTGCAAGGGCATACTTATCGCGGCTAACAATGCCAACGACCCTACCCCAAACTTTGAGATTATCATGCTGTGCTCCTCATCCTTTTGCGGCCCTTTTCAGAGACTTGAGGAAAAAGCATAGTCGAAAAATCAGGCCTTAACCTGGCAATTGGGTAGTAACACTGAGAGTAATTAGCAGTAAGGCGATAAAAAAATCCGGCAAACCCAAAGTGAATTTGCCGGATAGCGTTATTTCATAGACCAGATAAGCATTGCGCCATCAGGCATGATGCGTGGCTTTCTTCATCAACTACAGCAGTTCAAATTCACCCTGCTTCACTCTGGCGGAATCCACGCCGATAAAGACGTTAAATTTACCCGGTTCAGCATCGTATTTCATACGCTGGTTCCAGAATTTCAGCGCTTCGATATCAATCGGGAAGCTGACAGTCTGCGTTTCACCCGGTTTAAGATTCACTTTCTCAAAGCCTTTCAGCTGTTTTACCGGACGGCTCATTGAAGCGGTCACATCCTGCAAATACATCTGAATCACCGTGGCACCTTCGCGCTTACCGGTGTTGGTCACCTGGACGCTGGCCGTCACAGTCCCGTCACGTTTCATCGTCGGTGCAGAGAGTTTCACATCCGAAACGGTAAAGGTGGTGTAGCTCAGGCCATAGCCAAAGGGATACAACGGACCGTTTGCCTCGTCAAAATAACGCGAGGTGTACTTATTCGGCTTATCGGCGTTATACGGACGACCGGTATTGAGATGGCTGTAATAGACCGGAATCTGTCCGACAGAGCGTGGGAAAGACATCGGCAGTTTGCCTGATGGGTTGTAATCGCCAAACAACACATCGGCGATGGCGTTACCGCCTTCCGTCCCTGCAAACCAGGTTTCGAGGATCGCATCAGCCTGTTGATCTTCCTTAACCAGCGCCAGCGGACGTCCGTTCATCAGCACCAGCACCAGCGGTTTGCCCGTTGCTTTCAGCGCGGCAATCAGGTCACGTTGGCTCTGCGGAATAGTAATGTCCGTACGGCTGGAGGCTTCATGCGCCATTCCCTGTGCCTCACCGACCACCGCAACCACCACATCAGACTGTTTCGCCGCGTTAACGGCTTCATCAATCATCGCCTGCGGCGAACGCGGATCAACTTTCACCGCCTCTTCATACAGGTTCAGGAAGTCGACAATGCCTTTATCGTTAGTGATATTCGCCCCTTTGGCGTATATCACTTTGCCCTGCTCGCCAACGGCATTTTTAATCCCCGTCAGCACCGTGACCGACTGATCGGCAACACCCGCTGCGGACCAACTGCCCATCACATCACGCTTGCTGTCGGCCAGTGGCCCGACAACCGCCACGGTGGCGGATTTTTTCAGCGGCAGCGTGTCGAGGCGGTTTTTCAGCAGCACCAGGCTTTCACGCGCCACTTCACGCGCTTCTTTACGGTGCAGGCGGCTTTCGGCGTTGGTATCCACCGGGTCAGACTCTTTGGCGCCCAGATGGCTGTACGGATCGTTAAACAGCCCCATATCATATTTCACGTTCAGCACGTGACGCGCAGCGTCGTCAAGCTCCGCCATCGTCACTTTGCCTGATTTAATCAGCCCCGGCAGGTATTTGCTGTAATACTCATCGCTCATACTCATGTTGATACCGGACTTGATAGCCACGCGTACCGCATCCTCAGGATCGGAGGCGGTGCCGTGCTTAATCAGTTCCTTAATCGCGCCGTGATCGGAAACGGTGATGCCTTTAAAGCCCCACTCATCGCGCAGCACATCTTTCAGCAGCCATGCATCCGACGTCGCCGGCGTACCGTTGAGTGAATTAAGTCCTACCATCACCGCGCCGCTACCGGCATCCAGCCCGGCTTTGTACGGCGGCATGTAGTCGTTAAACAGACGCTGCGGGCTCATATCGACGGTGTTGTACTCTTTCCCGCCCTCTACCGCACCATAAGCGGCGAAGTGCTTGACGCTGGTCATCACCGAATAGCGATCGGCCGGGCTTTTCCCCTGCATCGCTTCCACCATGGTTTTACCCATTGTGGCGGTCAAATACGTGTCTTCGCCAAACCCTTCCGATGCCCGGCCCCAGCGCGGATCGCGGGAGACATCAACCATCGGCGCCCAGGTCATGTTCAGGCCATCGTCAGCGGCTTCATACGCTGAAACGCGACCGACGGTTCTGACCGCATCGAGATTAAAGGAGGACGCCAGACCGAGGCTTATCGGGAACACGGTACGCTGGCCGTGTAATACGTCGTAGGCAAAAAAGAGAGGAATTTTCAGGCGGCTGAGTTCCATCACCTGATCCTGCATTTTGCGGATATCCTGGCGTGTGACGGTGTTAAAAATAGCCCCAACCTGCCCGTCTTTGATCATCTCGCGGATGGCTTCCTTCGGATTATCAGGCCCGACGCTGATTAAGCGTAATTGACCAATTTTCTCATCCACGGTCATCTGTTTGAGTAAATCGGTAACAAACGCATCCCGCGCTTCTGGCGTCAGTGGATGGTTACCAAACAGAGTGTCCGCCAGCGCGGGTTGCACTGCCAGACTCACCGCAACACCTACAGAACATAGCCATTTCATGTTGATTCTCTCTTTATTTTTTCCTGACGCATCAGCGAAAATATAACAAAAACCGCAATTTGCCGTAAGACTAAACGGGAGCGCTAAAGAAAGCTAAGGTTATTCTCCTAATTTTCAAAACCAGCGTGAATCAATGAAAGACAAGCCAGAGACAATATGAATGAGAAAGCGTATTGTCATACAAAGCGCTATGCTTGTTCCTGATATTGAGTCCCACCACAAGGAGTGGAGAATGTCTTCCATTACAACAGATAATAAAGCTTTCCTGAATGAACTGACCCGCCTGGTGGGTCATTCGCACCTGCTCACTGAACCCGCTAAAACCGCCCGCTATCGCAAGGGATTCCGCTCCGGCCAGGGCGATGCGCTCGCCGTCGTTTTTCCGGGCTCGCTTTTAGAACTGTGGCGCGTCCTGAACGCCTGTGTCGCCGCAGACAAAATCATTCTGATGCAGGCCGCCAATACCGGCCTGACCGAAGGCTCTACGCCAAGCGGCAATGATTACGACCGTGAGATTGTTATTATCAGCACCCTGCGTCTTGATAAGCTGCACGTCATCGGTAAAGGCGAACAGGTGCTGGCCTGGCCTGGAACAACACTCTATTCGCTGGAAAAAGCGCTCAAACCTTTTGGTCGTGAACCGCATTCAGTGATCGGTTCTTCCTGCATCGGCGCTTCCGTGATTGGCGGCATTTGTAACAACTCCGGCGGCTCGCTGGTGCAACGAGGCCCGGCCTACACGGAGATGTCGCTGTTTGCGCGTATTGATGAACAGGGCAAATTACAGCTGGTTAACCATCTGGGCATCGATCTTGGCCAAACCCCAGAGCAGATCCTCAGTAAACTCGATGACGAGCGTATCAAAGATGACGATGTTCGCCACGACGGACGTCATGCGCACGATCACGACTACGTGACCCGCGTCAGAGATATTGAGGCGGATACGCCCGCACGCTATAACGCCGACCCGGACCGCTTGTTTGAATCTTCCGGTTGTGCCGGAAAGCTCGCGGTTTTCGCCGTGCGTCTGGACACTTTCGAAGCCGAAAAAAATCAGCAGGTCTTTTATATCGGCACCAACCAGCCAGAGGTGCTGACGGAGATCCGCCGTCATATTCTGGCGAAGTTTGAACATCTGCCGGTTGCCGGTGAATATATGCATCGCGATATTTACGACATCGCTGAGCAGTACGGCAAAGATACGTTCCTGATGATTGACAAGCTCGGCACCGACAAAATGCCGTTTTTCTTCACCCTGAAAGGCCGCACCGATGCGATGCTGGAAAAAGTGAAATTTTTCCGTCCGCACTTCACCGACCGGGCGATGCAGAAGTTTGGCCATTTATTCCCCAGCCACTTACCGGCGCGTATGAAAAGCTGGCGCGACAAATACGAGCATCATCTGCTGTTAAAAATGGCCGGTGGCGGCGTGGCTGAAGCGCAAAACTGGCTAAATGAGTTTTTCAAAACGGCCGAGGGCGACTTCTTTGCCTGTACGCCGGAAGAAGGCAGCAAGGCATTCCTGCACCGCTTTGCGGCGGCTGGCGCAGCTATTCGTTATCAGGCCGTTCATGCGGATGAAGTGGAAGATATTCTGGCGCTGGATATCGCGCTGCGTCGTAACGACACCGAATGGTATGAACATCTGCCGCCAGAAATCGACAGCCAACTGGTGCACAAGCTCTATTACGGGCATTTTATGTGCTATGTATTCCATCAGGATTACATCGTCAAAAAAGGCGTGGATGCCCATGCGCTGAAAGAGCAGATGCTGGAGTTACTTCGCGAGCGTGGGGCACAGTATCCGGCGGAGCATAACGTCGGGCATTTGTACCAGGCGCCGGAAACATTAACCCGCTTTTACCGCGAGAATGACCCAACCAACAGTATGAACCCGGGTATTGGGAAAACGAGTAAGCAGAAGTTCTGGAAAGAATCATAGGCCCGATAAGCATAAGCGCCATCGGGCACGTTGCCGGGGGCGCTTCGCTTGCCCGGCCTACGGTTTAATCGTTCTGCGCGGTTTGCTCACCCGTAGCTGAACCTGCCGCCGCCATCTGCGCCGCTTTTTGCTTTTTGTAGCTCAGCGCCGCCGCCGGAACCGGCATCACCTTGCCGGTTTCAATCCAGGTGCGTAAACGGCTGGCATCGGCAAAGTGGGTATATTTCCCAAAAGCATCCATCACCACCAGCGCCACCGGTTTGTTATTAATCACCGTGCGCATCACCAGACAGTGGCCCGCCGCATTGGTAAACCCGGTTTTAGTTAACTGAATATTCCAGTTATCGCGATATACCAGATGGTTGGTATTACGGAACGGCAATGTATATGCCGGGTTGGCAAACGTCGCCATATCTTCACGCGTAGTACTTAGCTGACCAATCAGCGGATACTGTTTGCTGGCAATCAGTAACTTCGTTAAATCACGCGCGGTTGAGACGTTATGAATCGATAACCCGGTCGGCTCCACAAAACGGGTATGGGTCATGCCCAGCGCTTTCGCTTTCGCATTCATCGCCTTGATAAACGCGTTATAGCCGCCAGGGTAATGATGCGCCAGACTGGCTGCCGCGCGGTTTTCAGATGACATCAGCGCCAGTAACAGCATGTCTTTACGGCTGATTACACTGTTCAGCCGTACGCGAGAGTAAATTCCTTTCATCTCAGGCGTCTGACTGATATCAACTTTCAGCTTTTCATCCAGCGGCAGTCGCGCATCAAGCACCACCATCGCCGTCATTAATTTGGTAATCGACGCAATCGGACGCACCAGATCCGGGTGGTTCGAATAGATAACCTTGTTGGTATTCAGATCAACAATCATCGCGCTACCGGACGCTATCTCAGGTTGAGAAGTCGCTACGGTAGGTGCCGTTTTCGCCACGGCTTGGGGTGCAAAAGGAACGGCCAGCACCAGGGCAAGGCTTAATAATGAAACTCGGAATTTCAGCATGATGAGATTTCTGATAAGGGTTCACGCACGTCACAACGCACACCGCCCGAGATTAAGTATTTTCTCAGGCTAGCTCAGGCATCATAGCGATCCGGCAGGTTTGCCGCTACAGGATAATCGTCTCGAAATGCTGCGTTGCTGACTTTTACGTCAACAACGCAGCGCAGAGGCGTTTTACAGGTCAGAATAAGCGATAGCCGTAACCCCACAGGATTACCGTAATCGCCAGCAGAACCTCCAGTACCAGCACACCAATAGCCAGCGTGGAACTGGAAAAACTTAACCCTTCCTCACGAGTGATATTCAGGAACGTTGGAATACCGAGATAGAGTAAATAACCGGTGTAAAACAGCGCGATAGTTCCCACCAACGCACACAGCCAGACCAGCGGATAAAGTGCGACCAGACCGCTTAAAAACAGCGGAGTCGCGACATATCCGGCAAAGACCATACAGTGCGCCAGCGATGGGCGCTGCGGGTAATTACGCGCCATCCACCAGATAACCCGGCCCATGACAGCCACGCCCGCCAGCATCACGCCGTAAAACAGAATGGCCAGCGCCAGTCCGGTCAACAGGGATAACTGCAGTATGTTGCCGTCACCAAAATTCCAGCCGATTTGTGTGGTACCGATAAACGCGCAAACAACCGGGATTGCCGCCATCAGCAGTACATGATGGGTATAGTGATGCGAAACGCTTTCGTTTTCGCTGTTGATCACGTGCATTTCACGATCGGGATGGGAAAACAGCCCCCAGACATGGTTCATACCGCCCCCTTCTTGTCAGCTCCGGACCTCAACACTTCAAGTATAATTCAGCTTTTGATTATTTTATGTACACAGAGAAAATACCGGATCGCTACGGCGTATTGTTACGTTCACCCAATGTTTATCACTTCTCTGAAACGATACTGCCTGTGAACGTGTTAAGGGTACTATCGCCGTACCCTTAACAATCCCGGCTCCCGGCAGGAAAATTGCCACTTCGTGGTTCCCTCCGCTTATTCCTCCAGGCTACCGGGCCGGGCGCGAGGTAGCGTCCTTGCAAAGCGCGCCCTGAGCCAGCATCCATGCTGGCTCTCCCAGCCTTACGGAAACACGTCGGCAATTTTCAGCCGGACCTGCCCACACCTGACCTCCTGCACTTTTATTTGAACAGCGAAACAGATTTAACTGGAAATCAGAGAGTTGAAGCGATGACCCCGGTCCGGCTGAAAATCGATGAGGCGTTGACGGCTGACCGGGTCTGCCCGCAGGGATGCGGGCAGAGGGGACGGCCTGCATGGATGCAGGCTCGGCCCCGACCCGACAGGCAGACGGAATAAGACGAATAACTCGCGCAGCGACGATTTTCCCGCCGGGAGCCTGGGTTGCAAGGGAGGCGGC
>NZ_JAOWDM010000054.1:0-333 GCF_030334645.1 Citrobacter sp. Cc139 | reverse complement strand
GTGCAGGTCACCGATGACGCGGGGAACGTGCAGACCTCCACGGCGCTGGCTGTGACGGTGGACACCACCGTGGCGGCGCCGGTGATCGCCCTGAGCGACGACACCGGCACGGCGGGGGATAACCAGACCCGCGACGCCACCCCGGGCTTCACTGTCAGCACCGATCCGGACGTGTTCAGCGTGATGGTGAGCATCGACGGCGGTAAGCCGGTGGCGGCGACGAAGGCCGCCGACGGGCAGTGGCATATTGACAGCAGCGCGCTGGCCGACGGCGACCACTCCATCGTGGCCACCGTCACCGACCTCGCCGGCAACACCGCGACGTCCTCACTG
>NZ_JAOWDM010000053.1:0-325 GCF_030334645.1 Citrobacter sp. Cc139 | reverse complement strand
GCTGGATCCCCTGTCCGGCGAAATAAAGCGCCCCCTTTCCTTCCTTTGCATTCAGATGATCCAGAACTTCCATCAATTTCTCACTACCCCGGCGCGGCGCATTATCATCGAACAGATTCAACTGGGCGATGCCCTGACTGAAGAAGTCCCCCAGCATTACCCCTGCTTTCTGATATCTGTGCCCGTCTTTCCATATTGCATCCAGACTCCGCGTCGCTGCTGCAATGATATCCCGGCTGTCCTGTGTCGGGGTGAGCAGCTTCACCGACGCGCTGTTACCGTAGTACGGTTCGTTCAACGCAAAGGGTGACGTTTTAACAAAAGT
>NZ_JAOWDM010000051.1:0-305 GCF_030334645.1 Citrobacter sp. Cc139 | reverse complement strand
CCCGTATCCACCCGGACAACGGTTGCCCCTTCGGACTCACTGTTTAATTCGGTGGTCCCGTCCCCCCAAATCTTAATAATGGGGGATGACGTTTTGTAAAATCCATTGGTATCAGTAATGGCGTTAAGCCCCCTGATAAGAAAGTCACGCCAGTCCGTTAACCTTGGGTTGCTACCACCAAATCGCTGGCGTATTCTCGGAACTGCGTCCTGAGCCGTCGGAAATGCAATTTGCGAATAATAGCCATTAATCCCTGTGTTGCCAGACTCTGACATATTTAAAATTACTGAATATGCGTAGGGTTT
>NZ_JAOWDM010000050.1:0-815 GCF_030334645.1 Citrobacter sp. Cc139 | reverse complement strand
AAGGTGGCGGCGGCATTCGGCAAACTGACGAACGATCCGACCTCTGGTCTGATTGCCATGGCGCAGCAGTTCCACAACGTCACAGCGGAACAGATTGCTTATGTTGCGCAGTTGCAACGTGCCGGGGATGAGGCCGGGGCGCTGCAGGCAGCTAATGATGCGGCGACGAACGGTTTTCGCGAGCAGACAAAGAGCCTGCGCGACAATATGGGGTCGATTGAGACTGCTGCCGACAGCCTGAAGCGCGCTTTTAAATCGATGTGGGATGCGGCGCTCGATATCGGACGGCCTGACACCACGCAGGAGATTGTTGCCAAAGCTGAAGCGGCTTTTAAGCGGGCAGATGAAATCTGGAATCTGCGTAAAGGCGATCGTTACGTCAATGACGATGCGCGTGCCAGCTACTGGAATGATCGGGAGTCTGCCCGCCTTGCACTGGAAATGGCGCAGCAGCAGGCCCGTGTGGCAAAGGCAACGGAGGATAACGCCGCCCGCGAGGCGGTGATTGAATCTGACCGCCAGAGATATGCCGCGCAGGCGCAGTCGAATTATGCAAAGACGCAGACTGCGCTGGAGAAGTACACGGCCCGTCAGAATGAACTGAACAAGGCGCTGAAAGACGGTCGGATCCTCCAGGCTGACTACAACATCAATCTGGAAGCTGCGAAAAAAGAATACGACGACTCGCTGAAGAAACCCAAAGCCCCTTCAGCGGTAAAAACACCAGCAGGTGTAAAAAGTGTCGATACTGCCAGCGCGCAGACGCTGGAGCTGGAGGCGCAGTTACGCACTCTGCAGGAGCATAAGAGCATCAC
>NZ_JAOWDM010000049.1:0-838 GCF_030334645.1 Citrobacter sp. Cc139 | reverse complement strand
ACATAGCCTTCTCCGTCCCCCCTTCGCAGTAACACCAAGTACAGGAATATTAACCTGTTTCCCATCGACTACGCCTTTCGGCCTCGCCTTAGGGGTCGACTCACCCTGCCCCGATTAACGTTGGACAGGAACCCTTGGTCTTCCGGCGTGCGGGTTTTTCACCCGCATTATCGTTACTTATGTCAGCATTCGCACTTCTGATACCTCCAGCAACCCTCACAGGCCACCTTCAACGGCTTACAGAACGCTCCCCTACCCAACAACACATAGTGTCGCTGCCGCAGCTTCGGTGCATGGTTTAGCCCCGTTACATCTTCCGCGCAGGCCGACTCGACCAGTGAGCTATTACGCTTTCTTTAAATGATGGCTGCTTCTAAGCCAACATCCTGGCTGTCTGTGCCTTCCCACATCGTTTCCCACTTAACCATGACTTTGGGACCTTAGCTGGCGGTCTGGGTTGTTTCCCTCTTCACGACGGACGTTAGCACCCGCCGTGTGTCTCCCGTGATAACATTCTTCGGTATTCGCAGTTTGCATCGGGTTGGTAAGTCGGGATGACCCCCTAGCCGAAACAGTGCTCTACCCCCGAAGATGAATTCACGAGGCGCTACCTAAATAGCTTTCGGGGAGAACCAGCTATCTCCCGGTTTGATTGGCCTTTCACCCCCAGCCACAAGTCATCCGCTAATTTTTCAACATTAGTCGGTTCGGTCCTCCAGTTAGTGTTACCCAACCTTCAACCTGCCCATGGCTAGATCACCGGGTTTCGGGTCTATACCCTGCAACTTAACGCCCAGTTAAGACTCGGTTTCCCTTCGGCTCCCCTATACGGTTAACC
>NZ_JAOWDM010000048.1:0-250 GCF_030334645.1 Citrobacter sp. Cc139 | reverse complement strand
AGCTATGCGGGATCGAACCGCAGACCTCCTGCGTGCAAAGCAGGCGCTCTCCCAGCTGAGCTATAGCCCCATCGTAGTTATCTCATTCACCTTAATTCTTGCTGAGACAAGGCGTGGAACGGCGAAGCATACTTCAGTATGTGAGTCGTTTCACAACGCGGTATCAGAAAGAATTTGGTAGGCCTGAGTGGACTTGAACCACCGACCTCACCCTTATCAGGGGTGCGCTCTAACCACCTGAGCTACAAGC
>NZ_JAOWDM010000003.1:0-323 GCF_030334645.1 Citrobacter sp. Cc139 | reverse complement strand
GCGGGAATAGCTCAGTTGGTAGAGCACGACCTTGCCAAGGTCGGGGTCGCGAGTTCGAGTCTCGTTTCCCGCTCCAAATTAAAGGCATCGGCAATCGCGGATGTCGGCTGAAAAGCCAGAAGATTTCGGCGCGTTAGCAAAGCGGTTATGTAGCGGATTGCAAATCCGTCTAGTCCGGTTCGACTCCGGAACGCGCCTCCAATTTCTTCCCGAGCCCGGATGGTGGAATCGGTAGACACAAGGGATTTAAAATCCCTCGGCGTTCGCGCTGTGCGGGTTCAAGTCCCGCTCCGGGTACCATGGGAATAAAGCAATAAAATCAA
>NZ_JAOWDM010000047.1:0-257 GCF_030334645.1 Citrobacter sp. Cc139 | reverse complement strand
GCTTGTAGCTCAGGTGGTTAGAGCGCACCCCTGATAAGGGTGAGGTCGGTGGTTCAAGTCCACTCAGGCCTACCAAATTCGCTCCCGTGCTGCGTTGTGAAATAACTCGCATACTGAAGTATGCTTCGTCATTCCACGCCTTGCCCGGAACCGAATTACGGTAATGAGATTTGACGTCGATGGGGCTATAGCTCAGCTGGGAGAGCGCCTGCTTTGCACGCAGGAGGTCTGCGGTTCGATCCCGCATAGCTCCACCA
>NZ_JAOWDM010000046.1:0-300 GCF_030334645.1 Citrobacter sp. Cc139 | reverse complement strand
GACGCGGGGTGGAGCAGCCTGGTAGCTCGTCGGGCTCATAACCCGAAGGTCGTCGGTTCAAATCCGGCCCCCGCAACCAATCATATTTGCTGCAATATTTTTGCAAAGTAGTTCGAATCACAGCCAGGCGGCGACGCAGTGAATCCTTTAGAGCTTACTCCAGTAAGTGACTGAGGTGAACGAGGAAAGCCAACGTAGATGTGGTTTGAAATACGAAGCAAAAAGACGGACGCGGGGTGGAGCAGCCTGGTAGCTCGTCGGGCTCATAACCCGAAGGTCGTCGGTTCAAATCCGGCCCCC
>NZ_JAOWDM010000045.1:0-304 GCF_030334645.1 Citrobacter sp. Cc139 | reverse complement strand
GCAGCGCGCTGGCCGACGGCGACCACTCCATCGTGGCCACCGTCACCGACCTCGCCGGCAACACCGCGACGTCCTCACTGACCTTCACCGTCGACACCACGCTGTCGGTGCCGACCATCGATCTGGCGGATGCGTCAGACAGCGGCAGCCTTAACAGCGACAACATCACGAACGACACCACCCCGGCGTTCACGCTGGGGAATATCGATGCGGATGTGACGAAGGTGCAGGTCATTATCAACGGCACCGCCTATGACGCCGTGCAGTCAGAGGGCAAGTGGACCTTTACCGCCCCGGTGCTGGC
>NZ_JAOWDM010000044.1:0-328 GCF_030334645.1 Citrobacter sp. Cc139 | reverse complement strand
GTGCATCCGGGAGGATTCGAACCTCCGACCGCTCGGTTCGTAGCCGAGTACTCTATCCAGCTGAGCTACGGATGCATCGGAAAACTTGCTTTACTGCCGATATTGATATCGTAATAAACGATATCAAGTAAGAGATGGTGCATCCGGGAGGATTACTCGGCTGCGCCTTGCCCTTCGGGTCGTTGCTGAAGCAACGCTATCCTCCCTGGTGCTGGCGATTATCTCGCAGACCATGAAACAACAGTTGCGCTGTTATCTCGGAGAAGATGGTGCATCCGGGAGGATTCGAACCTCCGACCGCTCGGTTCGTAGCCGAGTACTCTATCCA
>NZ_JAOWDM010000043.1:0-218 GCF_030334645.1 Citrobacter sp. Cc139 | reverse complement strand
GAAAGCCTGCACATGGAGATATTGTTATCGCTGCCATTGATGGCGAGTTCACGGTTAAACGTCTTCAGCTACACCCAATACTTATGCTTGTTCCTGAAAACAGTTCCTATACACCCATTATGATAAACAGCGAAGATTCGCTGGATATCTTTGGGGTTGTGACGTTTATCGTGAAAGCGGCAAGCTGATATGTTTGCCCTGGTTGATGTGAACTCGTT
>NZ_JAOWDM010000042.1:0-227 GCF_030334645.1 Citrobacter sp. Cc139 | reverse complement strand
CGGTCAAGTTTGATAACGCGACCGTTAACAGCGCTGATGCGGCCGCCCATAACCTTTCCGGAAAGCAGCTCGTCTGCCACAGCTATGATGTAACCCGGCTGCGGAATGTTTCCGTCCAGGCCAACATCAAACGAAACAACGCGATCCTTGTTGTTGGTGAGAATACCCCAGCGCCCCTTTCGGTTCGCTTCTGACTGCCGGGTGCAGCCGATGGCTGTCATTTCCAG
>NZ_JAOWDM010000041.1:0-296 GCF_030334645.1 Citrobacter sp. Cc139 | reverse complement strand
CCATCAAAATTCCTTTTGTCATAAACGAGTTCCACGAACATGCTTTAACTCCTCTTTACTGTGTTTAATGTCAGTATATACTGTATATATAAACAGTATAAGCGCGAGTGAGTTTATTATGAAGTTTTATTCACCAGCTGAGTTGCGCCAGATAGTTGCGCTTCCTTTATTTAGTGATCTTGTTCCATGCGGTTTTCCCTCTCCGGCGCATGATTGCGTTGAACAACGCATTGATCTCAATGAACTATTAGTTCAGCACCCATGTGCAACATATTTCGTGAAGTCATCCGGTGATT
>NZ_JAOWDM010000040.1:0-254 GCF_030334645.1 Citrobacter sp. Cc139 | reverse complement strand
TATCGACGGAATAAGTCCTTCTGCTTGAAATACGGATCCCCCATTTTCACACCAGCTCTTTTGGCTTCAGCGTTGCGGGCAATCACGCAGCCATCGTTATTTGACAGAACAACTACCGGCCTGCCTTTCAGATCTGGCCGGAATGCAGTCTCGCAACTGGCATAAAACGAATTAACATCAACCAGGGCAAACATATCAGCTTGCCGCTTTCACGATAAACGTCACAACCCCAAAGATATCCAGCGTATCTTCGC
>NZ_JAOWDM010000039.1:0-233 GCF_030334645.1 Citrobacter sp. Cc139 | reverse complement strand
ATTATTAAGATTTGGGGGGACGGGACCACCGAATTAAACAGTGAGTCCGAAGGGGCAACCGTTGTCCGGGTGGATACGGGCGTTTATAAGGTATCCGGAGTGTTGGGGTTTAACTCCTCCCCGGAGTGGGGCGGAGCAGACGGTGGGTATTCTGTGCCGCAAAACGGTAACGGCCTGCCTCTGTTGTGGCTGGATTTCGAAATAGCGCCCGATGGCGATATTACAATCCGTAC
>NZ_JAOWDM010000038.1:0-207 GCF_030334645.1 Citrobacter sp. Cc139 | reverse complement strand
TTCACTTCTGAGTTCGGCATGGGGTCAGGTGGGACCACCGCGCTACAGCCGCCAGGCAAATTCTGTTTATTAACCCGCTTGTCGCCGGTTAATCTTATCTGTATCAGGCTGAAAATCTTCTCAAATCCGCCAAAACATCTTCGGCGTTGTAAGGTTAAGCCTCACGGTTCATTAGTATCGGTTAGCTCAATGTATCGCTACACTTAC
>NZ_JAOWDM010000037.1:0-412 GCF_030334645.1 Citrobacter sp. Cc139 | reverse complement strand
CTTTATCAACATCTGCAATGGTCGTTTTAACCACCAGAATATCCGCGCGCACTTCGCCGTACTGCGCCCACTGGTGTTCCACCGTTCCATGGTTGGCCAGCGCATTCTGCAACGCAGCTTCCAGATTGGTATCAATGTCGCTTGTCAGGCGGTCACCATCGGCAGACGTCAGAAAATCATCGGCAATATCGCCCAGGTAGTCGTCAGCATTCGCGTTGGATTCACCACGAATCCAGTCGGTCCAGCCTGATTCATTACCCGTTCTGTCTACCAACTGCGCTCGGTACCAGAATTCCTGCCCCGCTTTTAAACCCAGTTGGGTGTATTCGGCAGACGGATAAGGCACATCCGACAGCAAAAGAGGATTAGAGAAATCACTGTTCGCGGTGTACTGAATTTCCGTTTTCAGCGT
>NZ_JAOWDM010000036.1:0-218 GCF_030334645.1 Citrobacter sp. Cc139 | reverse complement strand
AAAAGTGTCGATACTGCCAGCGCGCAGACGCTGGAGCTGGAGGCGCAGTTACGCACTCTGCAGGAGCATAAGAGCATCACGGATACCATCAGCCAGCAGCGGCAGGAATTGTGGAAACAGCAATCCCGCTTTTCGGTTCTGGAAGAGGCCGCCAAAAAGCGCGCGCTGACCGCCGATGAAAAATCGGTGCTGGCGAACAAAGACGAGGTACTGGCGCG
>NZ_JAOWDM010000035.1:0-207 GCF_030334645.1 Citrobacter sp. Cc139 | reverse complement strand
CACAACCCCAAAGATATCCAGCGTATCTTCGCTGTTTATCATAATGGGTGCATAGGAGCTGTTTTCAGGAACAAGCATAAGTATTGGGTGCAGCTGAAGACGTTTAACCGTGAACTCTCCATCAATAGCAGCGATAACAATATCTCCATGTGCAGGCTTTCTGGAACGGTCGACGACCAGCAAATCGCCATTCCCGATCCCCGCTCC
>NZ_JAOWDM010000034.1:0-275 GCF_030334645.1 Citrobacter sp. Cc139 | reverse complement strand
GACCTGCGCGTTGAGATGCCCCATAACAGCCCATGGAATATCAAACAGCTTGAGGCACAGGAAGCCAGAGAAAAAGCTGAACGCGAGCGCCAGCAAAATCAGCCGGATATCCAGCTATAAAATTGATAGTTGCCGCAACCAGGCCGTATGCAAGAGCATGATTGCGGCTGACTGACGAACGTCCGATAGTGCGAATATTGAATGATTGCCAGTCACGGCGGATTGTACTTAAGCAATATGACGGTTCAAGGCGTTTAATCTGAAACCAGCCACAT
>NZ_JAOWDM010000033.1:0-1279 GCF_030334645.1 Citrobacter sp. Cc139 | reverse complement strand
GTCTCAGGGAGAACTCATCTCGGGGCAAGTTTCGTGCTTAGATGCTTTCAGCACTTATCTCTTCCGCATTTAGCTACCGGGCAGTGCCATTGGCATGACAACCCGAACACCAGTGATGCGTCCACTCCGGTCCTCTCGTACTAGGAGCAGCCCCCCTCAATTCTCCAGCGCCCACGGCAGATAGGGACCGAACTGTCTCACGACGTTCTAAACCCAGCTCGCGTACCACTTTAAATGGCGAACAGCCATACCCTTGGGACCTACTTCAGCCCCAGGATGTGATGAGCCGACATCGAGGTGCCAAACACCGCCGTCGATATGAACTCTTGGGCGGTATCAGCCTGTTATCCCCGGAGTACCTTTTATCCGTTGAGCGATGGCCCTTCCATTCAGAACCACCGGATCACTAAGACCTGCTTTCGCACCTGCTCGAGCCGTCACTCTCGCAGTCAAGCTAGCTTATGCCTTTGCACTAACCTCCTGATGTCCGACCAGGATTAGCTAACCTTCGTGCTCCTCCGTTACTCTTTGGGAGGAGACCGCCCCAGTCAAACTACCCACCAGACACTGTCCGCAACCCGGATTACGGGCCCACGTTAGAACACCAGCCATTAAAGGGTGGTATTTCAAGGACGGCTCCATGCAGACTGGCGTCCACACTTCAAAGCCTCCCACCTATCCTACACATCAAGGACCAGTGTTCAGTGTCAAGCTATAGTAAAGGTTCACGGGGTCTTTCCGTCTTGCCGCGGGTACACTGCATCTTCACAGCGAGTTCAATTTCACTGAGTCTCGGGTGGAGACAGCCTGGCCATCATTACGCCATTCGTGCAGGTCGGAACTTACCCGACAAGGAATTTCGCTACCTTAGGACCGTTATAGTTACGGCCGCCGTTTACCGGGGCTTCGATCAAGAGCTTCTCCTTACGGATAACCCCATCAATTAACCTTCCGGCACCGGGCAGGCGTCACACCGTATACGTCCACTTTCGTGTTTGCACAGTGCTGTGTTTTTAATAAACAGTTGCAGCCAGCTGGTATCTTCGACTGATTTCAGCTCCACGGGTAAACCGCTTCACCTACCTATCAGCGTGCCTTCTCCCGAAGTTACGGCACCATTTTGCCTAGTTCCTTCACCCGAGTTCTCTCAAGCGCCTTGGTATTCTCTACCTGACCACCTGTGTCGGTTTGGGGTACGATTTCGTGTTACCTGATGCTTAGAGGCTTTTCCTGGAAGCAGGGCATTTGTCACTTCAGCACCGTAGTGCCTCGTCATCAC
>NZ_JAOWDM010000002.1:0-272 GCF_030334645.1 Citrobacter sp. Cc139 | reverse complement strand
CAGGCCTACATCCAGGTCACAACGGCTGTGTTCACCACAGACGCAAAAAAGCCCATCCGGCAGGATGGGCTTCTTCACTTTATTTGATGCCTGGCAGTTTATGGCGGGCGTCCTGCCCGCCACCCTCCGGGCCGTTGCGGCGCAACGTTCAAATCCGCTCCCGGCGGATTTGTCCTCCTCAGGAGAGCCCTCACCGACAGACCACAGATAAAACAAAAGGCCCGGTCTTTCGACCGGGCCTTCCGCTTTTATTTGATGCCTGGCAGTTCCCT
>NZ_JAOWDM010000032.1:0-988 GCF_030334645.1 Citrobacter sp. Cc139 | reverse complement strand
GCAGCGCGCTGGCCGACGGCGACCACTCCATCGTGGCCACCGTCACCGACCTCGCCGGCAACACCGCGACGTCCTCACTGGCCTTCACCGTCGACACCACGCTGTCGGCGCCGACCATCGACCTGGCGGATGCGTCAGACAGCGGCAGCAGCAACAGCGACAACATCACCCGGGACACCACCCCAACGTTCACGCTGGGGAATATCGACGCCGATGTGACCAGCGTGCAGGTTATTATCAACGGGACGGCTTACCCGGCGACTCTGACGGACGGGACGTGGACCTTTACCGCCCCGGAGCTGGCGGACGGCGACTACAGCATCACCGTGCAGGTCACCGACGATGCGGGGAACGTGCAGACCTCCACGGCGCTGGCTGTGACGGTGGACACCAGCGTGGCGGCGCCGGTGATCACGCTGAGCGACGACACCGGTACGGCAGGGGATAACCAGACCCGCGACGCCACGCCGGGCTTCACTGTCAGCACCGATCCGGACGCGTTCAGCGTGATGGTGAGCATTGACGGCGGTAAGCCGCTGGCGGCGACAAAGGACGCGGACGGGCAGTGGCATATTGACAGTACCGCGCTGACCGACGGCGACCACTCCATCGTGGCCACCGTCACCGACCTCGCCGGCAACACCGCGGACTCGGCCACCCTGACCTTTACGGTGGACACCACGCTGTCGGTGCCGACCATCGATCTGGCGGATGCGTCAGACAGCGGCAGCAGCAACAGCGACAACATCACCAGCGACACCACCCCGGCCTTCACGCTGGGGAATATTGATGCGGATGTGACGAAGGTGCAGGTTCTTATCAATGATACCGTCTATGACGCCGTGCTGACGGACGGGACGTGGACCTTTACCGCCCCGGAGCTGGCGGATGGGACGTACAGCGTCACGGTGCAGGTCACCGATGACGCGGGGAACGTGCAGACCTCCACGGCGCTGGCTGTGACGGTGGACACCACCGTGGCGGCGCC
>NZ_JAOWDM010000031.1:0-301 GCF_030334645.1 Citrobacter sp. Cc139 | reverse complement strand
ATATGACGGTTCAAGGCGTTTAATCTGAAACCAGCCACATATCAGCCTCTTCAAACATTTCCTGAACAGTACGGCTTATCTGTTCCTTCTCATGCTTGCTGGGATCAGTGTTGATCGCTGGTAGGGTCATCATCGGTTTAACCCGGACATCAGCATCTGGAAAGATCCGGTGCACTCTCTTTCTCAATTCGCCCAGAATGATGTCTTTTGCACCAGGCAGACCATCAAAATTCCTTTTGTCATAAACGAGTTCCACGAACATGCTTTAACTCCTCTTTACTGTGTTTAATGTCAGTATATA
>NZ_JAOWDM010000030.1:0-210 GCF_030334645.1 Citrobacter sp. Cc139 | reverse complement strand
CATCCGGGAGGATTCGAACCTCCGACCGCTCGGTTCGTAGCCGAGTACTCTATCCAGCTGAGCTACGGATGCATCGGGAAACTTACTTTACTGCAGATTTGATGTCGCTACTAAAGCGCTATCAAGTAATATGGTGCATCCGGGAGGATTACTCGGCTGCGCCTCGCCCTGCGGGCCGTTGCTGAAGCAACGTTATCCTCCCTGGTGCTG
>NZ_JAOWDM010000029.1:0-221 GCF_030334645.1 Citrobacter sp. Cc139 | reverse complement strand
GTCGGGGTGAGCAGCTTCACCGACGCGCTGTTACCGTAGTACGGTTCGTTCAACGCAAAGGGTGACGTTTTAACAAAAGTCGATATGAACCGGCAATACTGATGCTCTCCACGTAACTTTTCTGCTGCGCGCGACGCATAACTGCAGATGGCCTGTCGCATAGAGTCATAATCCGTAATACGTTCCCCGAATGATCTGGAACAGACAATTTCCTGCTTTAC
>NZ_JAOWDM010000028.1:0-249 GCF_030334645.1 Citrobacter sp. Cc139 | reverse complement strand
CCGGCGCTTATCGCAGATTAGCACGTCCTTCATCGCCTCTGACTGCCAGGGCATCCACCGTGTACGCTTAGTCGCTTAACTTCACAACCCGAAGATGTTTCACTTCTGATTGCGAAAATTTGAGAGACTCGAACACACCATTTATCTGTTCTTATTACGGAGAACAGACACAGTGTGTCGTTTCAATTTTCAGCTTGATCCAGATTTTTAAAGAGCAAATATCTCAAACATGACTCGCAAGTCAGTTTT
>NZ_JAOWDM010000027.1:0-233 GCF_030334645.1 Citrobacter sp. Cc139 | reverse complement strand
ATTATTAAGATTTGGGGGGACGGGACCACCGAATTAAACAGTGAGTCCGAAGGGGCAACCGTTGTCCGGGTGGATACGGGAGTTTATAAGGTATCCGGAGTGTTGGGGTTTAACTCCTCCACGGAGTGGGGCGGAGCAGACGGTGGGTATTCCGTGCCGCAAAACGGTAACGGCCTGCCTCTGTTGTGGCTGGATTTCGAAATAGCGCCCGATGGCGATATTACAATCCGTAC
>NZ_JAOWDM010000026.1:0-308 GCF_030334645.1 Citrobacter sp. Cc139 | reverse complement strand
GGTGACGTTTTAACAAAAGTAGATATGAAGCGGCAATACTGATGCTCTCCACGTAACTTTTCTGCTGCGCGCGACGCATAACTGCAGATGGCCTGTCGCATAGCGTCATAATCTGTAATACGTTCCCCGAATGATCTGGAACAGACAATTTCCTGCTTTACGGGGGCAAATTCCTCCAGTTCAAGACAGGGTTCACCGCGCAGTTCGCGCACCGTTCTCTCGAGGACTACATTAAAGTGCTTCCGGATAAAACGAATATCAGTATCAGCCAGATCCAGAACCGTTTTAATCCCCATAGCCTCCAGCTT
>NZ_JAOWDM010000025.1:0-857 GCF_030334645.1 Citrobacter sp. Cc139 | reverse complement strand
GCAGACGAGCTGCTTTCCGGAAAGGTTATGGGCGGCCGCATCAGCGCTGTTAACGGTCGCGTTATCAAACTTGACCGCGTTGCTGATGCAGTTGCAGGCGATCGTCTGATTCTAAATCTTCCCTCCGGCGCGTCACAGAGCAGGACCATTAAGGCTGTGAATGGGGAATCAGTCACAGTCACCACGGCATACAGTGTGACACCACAGGCCGAAGCTGTATGGGTGGTTGAGTCAGATGAATTCTACGCCCAGCAGTATCGTGTTGTCAGTGTCTCCGATAACAGTGATGGTACCTTTTCGATTACTGGCGCATGGCACGATCCGGATAAATATGCCCGTATCGATACCGGAGCCATCATTGACCAGCGGCCGGTGAGTGTGATCCCGCCGGGTAACCAGTCGCCGCCGGCTAACATTGTGATCAGCTCGTTTTCGGTGGTGCAGCAGAATATCAGCATCGAAACCATGCGGGTTAGCTGGGACCAGGCGCAGAATGCCATCGCCTATGAGGCACAGTGGCGCCGCAATGACGGTAACTGGGTAAATGTGCCGCGCAGCTCCACCACGTCATTCGATGTTCCTGGCATTTATGCCGGGCGCTACCTCGTGCGTGTGCGCGCCATTAACGCCTCTGAAATATCCTCTGGCTGGGGCTACTCTGAAGAGAAAACGCTGACGGGCAAGGTGGGAAATCCACCGAAACCTGTCGGCTTTGCGACAACGCCGATCAACTGGGGGATTCGCCTGAACTGGGGATTCCCGGCTAACACCGGGGATACGCTGAAAACGGAAATTCAGTACACCGCGAACAGTGATTTCTCTAATCCTCTTTTGCTGTCGGATGTGCCTTATCCGTC
>NZ_JAOWDM010000024.1:0-287 GCF_030334645.1 Citrobacter sp. Cc139 | reverse complement strand
CGCCTGTCGTGAATATCTACCAGCCCTTTGTCGGCCGCAGCTGTCACTATCAGGAAACCTTCTGCTTCATCTCCACGTTCAAATGGTGTGCTGCCGATCGCAGCCATAAAAATCGGCTGACCGTCTGCCCGGTGAATAAAGTAAGGTTGTTTCTTGTCCCCTTCCTTTTTCCACTCAAACCATCCATCAGCAAAGCAAATCGCGCGGCCATGCTGCCAGAGTGGTTTAAACATTCTGCTGGTGGCCGCAGTTTCAGACCGTGCGTTAATGAGCGGCGGTTTATCCCA
>NZ_JAOWDM010000023.1:0-258 GCF_030334645.1 Citrobacter sp. Cc139 | reverse complement strand
AGGTCGGGTGTGTAAGTGTAGCGATACATTGAGCTAACCGATACTAATGAACCGTGAGGCTTAACCTTACAACGCCGAAGCTGTTTTGGCGGATTTGAGAAGACAGATTTTCAGCCTGATTACAGATTACATTAACCGGCGAAAAGCGGGTTAATAAACAGAATTTGCCTGGCGGCTTTAGCGCGGTGGTCCCACCTGACCCCATGCCGAACTCAGAAGTGAAACGCCGTAGCGCCGATGGTAGTGTGGGGTCTCCCC
>NZ_JAOWDM010000022.1:0-218 GCF_030334645.1 Citrobacter sp. Cc139 | reverse complement strand
CGCGCCAGTACCTCGTCTTTGTTCGCCAGCACCGATTTTTCATCGGCGGTCAGCGCGCGCTTTTTGGCGGCCTCTTCCAGCACCGAAAAGCGGGATTGTTGTTTCCACAATTCCTGCCGCTGCTGGCTGATGGTATCTGTGATGCTCTTATGCTCCTGCAGAGTGCGTAACTGCGCCTCCAGCTCCAGCGTCTGCGCGCTGGCAGTATCGACACTTTT
>NZ_JAOWDM010000021.1:0-632 GCF_030334645.1 Citrobacter sp. Cc139 | reverse complement strand
GTCGGCGGCGTTCCCTATACGCTCCCGATTAAATCAGTGGAAAGCGGTACAGCGTTGACGCTGGTCAGCAATTTTACCGGGCCAACACAATCTGGCGCGGCCTGGTCAGCTGTTCCTCGTGCTGCCCTGAATATGGTGACAGCCACGCTGGTTGCTCAAAGCGCTGAAGCCCTGCGCGGGCTGAACTACGATAAGCAAAACTGGCAGCAGGTATTCAGTGAAACGGGGAATATCACGGTAAGGCTGCCGGATGGCAGCTCTTATACAGGGCCATCCTGGGGAGGCATTACTACAGCGCTTTCGGGCAAGGCAGATAAAACAGCGCTTGAAGATTACGCAAAAAAGGGCAGCAACAGTGATATCACGAGTCTTTCCGGCCTGACGACTTCCCTGAGTGTTACGCAGGGAGGGACTGGTGGTAATAGCCAGCAATCAGCATGTTATGGTATAGGGGCGCTTCAGGTAAACCGTACTGTATCTAATGCCGGTGACCCATCATTACCAACATGTTCATTTTTCCTTGGTGATGGACAAGAAGCCAGTGGAAATGGGAAACCCTACGCATATTCAGTAATTTTAAATATGTCAGAGTCTGGCAACACAGGGATTAATGGCTATTATTCGCAAATTGC
>NZ_JAOWDM010000020.1:0-230 GCF_030334645.1 Citrobacter sp. Cc139 | reverse complement strand
CAGGGAGGGACTGGTGGTAATAGCCAGCAATCAGCATGTCATGGTATAGGGGCGCTTCAGGTAAATCGAACTGTATCTAATGCCGGTGACCCATCATTACCAACATGTTCATTTTTCCTTGGTGATGGACAGGAAGGCAGTGGAAATGGAAAACCCTACGCATATTCAGTAATTTTAAATATGTCAGAGTCTGGCAACACAGGGATTAATGGCTATTATTCGCAAATTGC
>NZ_JAOWDM010000019.1:0-540 GCF_030334645.1 Citrobacter sp. Cc139 | reverse complement strand
GTTAAGCGACTAAGCGTACACGGTGGATGCCCTGGCAGTCAGAGGCGATGAAGGACGTGCTAATCTGCGATAAGCGCCGGTAAGGTGATATGAACCGTTATAACCGGCGATTTCCGAATGGGGAAACCCAGTGTGATTCGTCACACTATCGTTAACTGAATACATAGGTTAACGAAGCGAACCGGGGGAACTGAAACATCTAAGTACCCCGAGGAAAAGAAATCAACCGAGATTCCCCCAGTAGCGGCGAGCGAACGGGGAGCAGCCCAGAGTCTGAATCAGCATGTGTGTTAGTGGAACGGTCTGGAAAGTCCGACGGTACAGGGTGATAGTCCCGTACACAAAAACGCATGTGCTGTGAACTCGAAGAGTAGGGCGGGACACGTGGTATCCTGTCTGAATATGGGGGGACCATCCTCCAAGGCTAAATACTCCTGACTGACCGATAGTGAACCAGTACCGTGAGGGAAAGGCGAAAAGAACCCCGGCGAGGGGAGTGAAAAAGAACCTGAAACCGTGTACGTACAAGCAGTGGGAGCA
>NZ_JAOWDM010000018.1:0-537 GCF_030334645.1 Citrobacter sp. Cc139 | reverse complement strand
TATATACTGACATTAAACACAGTAAAGAGGAGTTAAAGCATGTTCGTGGAACTCGTTTATGACAAAAGGAATTTTGATGGGCTGCCCGGTGCAAAAGATATCATTCTGGGCGAATTGATTAAGAGGATTCACCGGATTTTCCCCGACGCTGATGTCAGGGTTAAACCGATGATGACACTGCCGGCGATCAATACTGACGCTAGCAAGCATGAGAAAGAACAGATAAGCCGTACTGTTCAGGAAATGTTTGAAGAGGCTGATATGTGGCTGGTTTCAGATTAAGCACCTTGAACCGCCATATCGCTTAAGTACAATCCGCCGTGACTGGCTATCATTCAATACTCGCACTATCGAACGTTCGCCAGTCGGCCGCAATCATGCTCTTGCATACGGTGTGGTTGCGGCAACTATCCATTTTTACAACTGGGCATCCTGCTGATTTTCCTGGCGCTCGCGCTCAGCTTTTTCTCTGGCTTCCTGTGCCTCAAGCTGTTTGATATTCCATGGGCTGTTATGGGGCATCTCAACGCGCAGGTC
>NZ_JAOWDM010000017.1:0-485 GCF_030334645.1 Citrobacter sp. Cc139 | reverse complement strand
GTGCCGCAAAACGGTAACGGCCTGCCTCTGTTGTGGCTGGATTTCGAAATAGCGCCCGATGGCGATATTACAATCCGTACGTTCCATCGCACACACAGCAATGCGCCAGAATTTGCCCGGAACCTGATTGGCATTAAAAATGACGATGGTTCATTTACCGAAACGGTTAAAGATGGCGACCCGGTGGATATTCCGGCTGGTCGCTGGGTAGACCTGCGTGTTGAGATGCCCCACAACAGCATCTGGAATATTAAACAGCTCGAGGCACAGGAAGCCAGAGAAAACGCTGAACGCGAGCGCCAGCAAAATCAGCAGGATGCTCAGGTGTAAAAATGATGGTTGCCGCAACCACACCGTATGCAAGAGCGTGGTTGCGGCTGACTGGTGAACGTCCGATTGTGCGAGTATTGAATGATTGCCAGTCACGGCGGATTGTACTTAAGCAATATGACGGTTCAAGGCGTTTAATCTGAAACCAGCCACAT
>NZ_JAOWDM010000016.1:0-137917 GCF_030334645.1 Citrobacter sp. Cc139 | reverse complement strand
ATGGGCTTTTTTGCGTCTGTGGTGAACACAGCCGTTGTGACCTGGATGTAGGCCTGATAAGCGCAGCGCATCAGGCAATCACGCACCACGTAAAAACTTGCCCTGCTACCCGCGCACGAGATTGAGCAACGGGTAGGGGCGCCCAAGATCGTCCACCTCTGTACGTCCCGTCACGCTAAATCCCATCTTCTTATAGAATCCAACCGCTTGTTCATTCTGTTCGTTAACGTTAGTTGTTAGCGTGGAACTCATTGATAAAGCATGTTCAATCAATAGTTTACCAACACCACTACCACGCACATCCGGATCGACAAACAGGGCATCTATATGCTGATCGGTCAGGAGCATAAAGGCGACTGGCTCATCCTGCTTTGTCACTGCAACCCATAGAGGGGCTTCTGGTAAAAAAGAACGTACCAGCTGTTCCAGTTCAACCCGATAATCCGCAGAGAGGAAATGGTGCGTGGCATCCACTGAGCGACACCAAATAGAAACTAACTTGTCTCCTTCGTCCTGACGCGAACGACGGATGGTAAAGGTCATAGCATTCTCCTTTTTTCTTTACTGCACTATTCTACAGCAAGGAACCGTGAAACTTTCTCAACTTGAGGATGTAGGCTCGACATTCTGCTAATTCCTGGGTATCTTCAGCTATCTGGATGTCTAAACGTTTAAACGTATGTAGTGAGGTTATCAGGTTATGCCAATTCGCGTGCAGGACGAACTACCCGCCGTCAATTTCTTGCGTGAGGAAAACGTCTTTGTCATGACGACATCCCGCGCTTCCGGTCAGGAAATCCGTCCACTGAAGGTACTTATCCTCAACCTGATGCCGAAGAAGATTGAAACGGAAAACCAGTTCCTGCGTTTATTGTCTAACTCACCGCTACAGGTAGATGTTCAGCTATTGCGCATCGATGCCCGCGAGTCACGCAACACCCCAACGGAGCATCTGAATAACTTTTACTGTAATTTCGAGGATATCTGCGATCAGAACTTTGATGGACTGATCGTTACAGGGGCGCCGCTGGGTCTGGTTGAGTTTAATGATGTGGCTTACTGGCCGCAGATAAAACAGGTTCTTGAGTGGGCTAAAGATCACGTTACCTCGACGCTGTTTGTCTGCTGGGCGGTACAGGCCGCATTGAATATCCTTTATGGCATTCCCAAGCAAACTCGCACGGATAAACTCTCCGGCGTCTATGAGCATCATATTCTGCATCCTCATGCGTTGCTGACGCGCGGATTTGATGATGCATTTTTGGCCCCTCATTCGCGCTATGCCGACTTCCCTGCCGCACTTATCCGCGACTATACCGATCTCGAGATTTTTGCCGAAACGGAAGAGGGCGATGCCTATCTGTTCGCCAGTAAAGATAAACGCATTGCCTTTGTGACGGGTCATCCCGAGTATGACGCGCACACGCTCGGTAGCGAATATTTTCGTGACGTTGAAGCGGGCTTATCCCCGGAAGTACCCTATAACTACTTCCCGAAAAATGACCCGCAAAACAAACCGCGGGCAACCTGGCGTAGCCATGGCAATCTGTTGTTTACCAACTGGCTCAACTATTACGTCTACCAGATCACGCCATATGATCTGCGTCACATGAATCCAACGCTGGATTAATCTTCTGTAGCAGACGATCCTTAAGCGTTTCAGCATGTTGAATCAGGCACCTTCGGGTGCCTTTTTTATTTCCGAAACGCACCTCACTGTGTAATTAAATTTTATTTATATTGTTATCAATAAGTTAATGGATAATTAATTTAAAAATGGAAATTGTTTTTGATTTTGAAATTTAAATGAGTAGTCTTAGTTGTGCTGAACGAAAACCGCACAACGATCCTTCGTTCGCATTGGGGATGTGTTTGGATCACTGACGAGGAACTACGCAATGAATCAACAGGCAACGACAACCGATGAACTGGTCTTCACCAGGCCGCGTGGCGAACAGGAGCAGCAAATCCTGACCGGAGAAGCGGTGGAGTTTCTGACTGAACTGGTGACAAGATTTACGCCTAAGCGGAATAAGCTTCTGGCTGCGCGGATCCAGCAGCAGCAGGATATTGATAACGGTAAGTTGCCTGATTTTATTTCGGAAACAGCTTCCATTCGTGAGGGCGACTGGAAAATTCGCGGTATTCCTGATGATTTACTGGATCGCCGCGTAGAGATTACCGGACCGGTTGAGCGCAAGATGGTCATCAACGCGCTGAACGCGAACGTCAAAGTCTTTATGGCTGACTTTGAAGATTCGCTGGCCCCTGAGTGGAGCAAAGTTATCGACGGGCAGATCAACCTGCGCGATGCGGTCAATGGCACCATTAGTTACACCAACGAAGCGGGTAAAATTTATCAACTTAAACCCAATCCAGCTTTATTGGTGTGTCGTGTGCGTGGTCTGCATCTGCCGGAAAAACACGTCACCTGGCGTGGCGAAGCCATCCCTGGCAGCCTGTTCGATTTTGCACTCTACTTCTTCCACAACTACAAAGCGTTGCTGGCAAAAGGCAGTGGCCCGTATTTCTATCTGCCAAAAACGCAGGCCTGGCAAGAAGCTGCCTGGTGGAGTGAAGTGTTCAGCTATGCAGAGGACCGCTTTAATCTGCCGCGCGGCACCATCAAAGCGACCCTGCTGATTGAAACGTTGCCCGCTGTTTTCCAGATGGACGAAATTCTGCACGCGTTGCGTGATCACATTGTGGGCCTGAACTGTGGCCGCTGGGATTACATTTTCAGCTATATCAAAACCCTGAAGAACCACCCGGACCGCGTGCTGCCGGACCGTCAGGTGGTGACGATGGATAAGCCATTCCTTAGCGCCTACTCGCGTCTGTTGATTAAAACCTGTCATAAACGCGGCGCGTTCGCGATGGGCGGCATGGCTGCGTTCATTCCCAGTAAAGATGCCGAGCGTAACAACCAGGTTCTGAGCAAGGTAAAAGCGGATAAAGCGCTGGAAGCGAATAACGGTCATGACGGTACATGGATTGCCCATCCGGGCCTGGCAGATACCGCAATGACGGTATTCAACGACGTGCTCGGAGAAAACAAAAATCAGCTGTTTGTAACGCGTGAAGAAGATGCGCCAATTACCGCAGAACAGCTGCTGGCGCCCTGTGAAGGTGAGCGTACCGAAGAGGGTATGCGCGCCAATATCCGTGTCGCGGTGCAGTATATCGAGGCGTGGATCTCCGGTAACGGCTGCGTGCCGATTTACGGTCTGATGGAAGATGCGGCCACCGCCGAAATCTCCCGCACCTCCATCTGGCAGTGGATCCACCACCAGAAAACGCTCAGCAACGGCAAGCCGGTGACCAAACCGCTGTTCCGCCAGATGCTGGCCGAAGAGATGCTGGTGATTCAGGACGAACTGGGCGAGCACCGCTACAGCAGCGGGCGTTTTGACGATGCCGCGCGTCTGATGGAGCAAATCACTACCTCTGATGAACTGATCGATTTCTTGACCCTGCCAGGTTACCGCCTGCTGGCTTAACTCACCACATAACAATATGGAGCATCTGCACATGAAAACCCGTAATCAACAAATCGAAGAATTACAGAAAGAGTGGACTCAACCGCGCTGGGAAGGCATCACCCGTCCATATAGCGCGGAGGATGTGGTGAAATTACGTGGCTCGGTCAACCCGGAATGCACGCTGGCGCAGCTTGGTGCGGCGAAAATGTGGCGTCTGCTGCACGGTGAGTCGAAGAAAGGGTATATCAACAGCCTCGGCGCGCTGACCGGCGGCCAGGCGCTGCAACAGGCGAAAGCCGGTATTGAAGCGGTTTACCTTTCTGGCTGGCAGGTGGCGGCAGATGCCAACCTGGCCTCCAGCATGTATCCGGATCAATCGCTGTATCCGGCGAACTCCGTCCCGGCAGTGGTGGATCGGATCAACAACACTTTCCGTCGTGCGGATCAGATCCAATGGTCAAGCGGTATTGAGCCGAACGATCCGCGCTACGTGGATTACTTCCTGCCGATCGTTGCCGATGCGGAAGCGGGCTTTGGCGGGGTTCTGAACGCGTTTGAACTGATGAAATCGATGATTGAGGCTGGTGCAGCAGCCGTTCACTTCGAAGATCAGCTCGCATCAGTGAAAAAATGCGGTCACATGGGCGGTAAGGTGCTGGTACCGACTCAGGAAGCTATTCAGAAACTGGTGGCGGCCCGTCTGGCTGCCGACGTGATGGGCGTGCCGACGCTGGTGATTGCGCGTACCGATGCTGACGCAGCTGATTTGATTACCTCTGACTGCGACGCCTACGACAGCGAGTTCATTACTGGCGAACGTACCTGCGAAGGCTTCTTCCGTACACATGCTGGTATTGAGCAGGCGATCAGCCGCGGTCTGGCCTACGCGCCGTATGCGGATCTGGTGTGGTGTGAAACTTCCACACCAGACCTCGAACTGGCGAAGCGCTTTGCCGATGCCATTCATGCGAAATTCCCAGGTAAACTGCTGGCCTACAACTGTTCGCCGTCGTTTAACTGGCAGAAAAACCTGGATGATAAAACCATTGCCAGCTTCCAGCAGCAGTTGTCGGACATGGGCTATAAATACCAGTTCATTACCCTGGCAGGTATTCACAGCATGTGGTTCAACATGTTCGACCTCGCGCACTCCTATGCGCAGGGTGAAGGCATGCGCCACTATGTTGAGAAGGTGCAGCAGCCAGAATTTGCGGCGGCAAAAGACGGTTATACCTTCGTGTCCCACCAGCAGGAAGTGGGTACCGGCTACTTCGATAAAGTTACCACCATCATTCAGGGCGGCACCTCTTCCGTTACCGCGTTAACGGGTTCCACCGAAGAATCGCAGTTCTGATCAATGCCCGGTGGCGCTGCGCTTGCCGGGCCTACGAAGGGATGTAGGCCGGAAAAGCGTATGCGCCATCCGGCATGACGTTGTGCCGGATGGGAGAAATCGATGACGCGTGGCCTGGAATTACTGATTGCTCAGACAATTTTACAAGGTTTCGACGCCCAGTACGGGCGTTTTCTGGAAGTCACCTCCGGCGCGCAGCAGCGTTTTGAACATGCCGACTGGCATGCGGTTCAGCAGGCGATGAAAAGCCGTATTCACCTTTACGATCATCATGTGGGTCTGGTGGTGGAACAGCTGCGCTGCATTACTGACGGCAAAAGTACCGACGCGGATTTTTTGCTCCGCGTGAAAGATCATTACACCCGGCTCTTGCCGGATTATCCGCGCTTCGAGATTGCGGAGAGCTTCTTTAACTCCGTTTACTGCCGGTTATTTGACCACCGCTCGCTGACTCCCGAGCGGCTGTTTATTTTTAGCTCTCAGCCAGAGCGCCGTTTTCGCACGATCCCCCGCCCGCTGGCGAAAGACTTTTTTCCTGATACCGGCTGGGAGTGGCTGCTTACGCGCGTTCTCAGCGATCTGCCTCTGCGTCTACCGTGGCAGAACAAACATCGTGATATCCACTACATCATCGAACACCTCACCGAAGCTCTGGGTGCGGATGTGTTGCCGCGCTGTCATTTACAGGTGGCGAACGAACTGTTTTATCGCAATAAGGCCGCCTGGCTGGTCGGTAAGCTGATTACCCCTTCCGGGACGCTGCCGTTTTTATTGCCAATCCACCGGACTGACGAAGGCGAACTGTTTGTCGATACCTGTCTGACCACGACGGCGGAAGCGAGCATTGTGTTTGGCTTTGCCCGCTCCTACTTTATGGTTTACGCTCCGCTGCCCGCGGCGTTAGTGGAGTGGCTGCGCGAGATCCTGCCCGGTAAAACCACCGCTGAATTGTATATGGCGATTGGTTGTCAGAAACACGCGAAGACCGAAAGCTACCGCGAGTATCTGCTTTATCTCGCTGATTGCGATGAGCAATTTATCGAAGCGCCGGGGATCCGCGGCATGGTGATGCTGGTGTTTACCCTACCGGGCTTCGACCGGGTGTTTAAAATCATCAAAGACAAATTTGCGCCGCAAAAGGAGATGTCCGCCGCGCACGTCCGCGCCTGCTACCAGCTGGTGAAAGAGCACGACCGCGTCGGGCGCATGGCCGATACCCAGGAGTTTGAAAACTTTGTGCTGGATAAACGGCAAATCGACCCGGCGCTGATGGCGCTGCTACTACAGGAAGCGCCGGAAAAAATTACCGATCTCGGCGATCAGATTGTTATTCGCCATCTGTATATCGAACGGCGCATGGTGCCGCTGAATATCTGGCTGGAGCAGGTCGAAGGCCAGCAACTGCGCGACGCGATAGAAGAGTACGGCAACGCCATTCGTCAGCTGGCCGCCGCCAATATTTTCCCGGGAGATATGCTGTTTAAGAACTTCGGCGTGACCCGCCACGGGCGCGTGGTGTTCTACGACTACGATGAAATTTGCTATATGACGGAGGTGAATTTCCGCCATATCCCACCGCCGCGCTACCCGGAAGATGAGATGAGCGCTGAACCGTGGTACAGCGTGTCGCCGGGGGATGTCTTCCCGGAAGAGTTTCGTCACTGGTTATGTGCCGACCCGCGCATCGGGCCGTTGTTTGAGGAGATGCACGCCGACCTGTTCAGCGCCGACTACTGGCGAGGGCTGCAAACGCGGATCCGGGAAGGTCACGTGGAAGATGTTTACGCTTACCGTCGTCGGCAGCGGTTTAGCGTACGTTATGAAACCGACCGTAGGCCGGATAAGGCCCTTGCGCCGCCATCCGGCAATGTACGCCGCGCCTGATGGCGCTGCGCTTATCAGGTCTACAAATCAGTCCCAACCCTTGCTTATCTAAACCCGCCGTACGCCAGCGTGACTTCTTTTGCTGCTTTGATCGCCATTGCGCCAAACTCGGTCACGCGGTCATCGGTAATACGTGAAATTGGCCCGGAAATGGAGATGGCGGCGAACGGCTCACGGTGTTCATCATAAATGCACGACGCCACGCAGCGCAGGCCCAGCGCGTGTTCTTCATCATCAAAGGAATAGCCGCGCTTACGTGTCTGCGCCAAATCCTCTTTCAGATGGACCGGCGACACCAGCGTGGCATGGGTATACGCGTGTAGCCCTTTGCGGTGCAGCAGACCGGTAACCTGTTCTTCACTCAATTGAGATAAAAATGCCTTGCCCGCGCCGGAGGCGTGCATCGGCAGCTTGCCGCCGATAGGCGCAGACATGCGCATCAACTGGGTGCACTGCACCTGGTCGATAATAATGGCCTGATGGTCACTTTGATCCAGCACGGCCAGGTTTACCGTCTCACCCGAATCTTCCATTAGTTTGCGCAGAATGGGGTGCACAATCGCCAGCAGATTGCGGCTTTGCAAAAAGCTGCTGCCGACGATAAACGCATGCGCACCCACAGCCCAGTGGCCTAATTCGCCCACCTGGCGGACAAAACCTTGCTGCTGCATGGTAGTCAACAGACGGTGGGTTGTTGAGTTTGGCAGACCGGCCTGCTGCGCCAGCTCGGTTAGCGCCACGCTGCCGTTGGATTCCGCAATCCACTCCAGTAGCTTCAGACCCCGGGTCAAAGACTGAACCTGCCCGGTTGCAGGCGTAGTGGCAGCGACGGGTTTTCTACCGCGTTTCGCGGGGACAGGGGCAACCATGGCGGACTCCTTTTCTGTATCGTGGAAATCATTTTCGTTTTATTCGATTATAATGCAAGAATTCCTGTACTGATCGGATGAGTGAAGCTGAACATGTCTCATGTTGGCCGTTGTTCTCTTTTCCGCCTCTCAGGTTTGTGCCAGTATGACCTGTTGAGTTTTTTTCGGTCTGGTTGAGCGTTGTCGGGAGCGAGTGTGAGCAGCAAAGTAGAACAATTACGTCAGCAGTTAAATGAACGTATTCTGGTGCTGGACGGCGGGATGGGCACCATGATCCAGGGATATCGTCTGAGCGAAGAGGATTTCCGCGGCGAGCGCTTCGCCGACTGGCCTTGCGACCTGAAGGGCAACAACGACCTGCTGGTGCTCAGCAAGCCGGAGGTGATTGCCGCGATCCATAACGCCTACTTTGAGGCGGGCGCGGATATCATCGAAACCAACACCTTTAACTCCACGACTATCGCCATGGCGGATTACCAGATGGAATCCCTGTCGGCGGAAATCAACTTTGCGGCGGCGAAGCTGGCGCGCGCGGCGGCAGACGAATGGACGGCGCGCACGCCGAACAAACCGCGCTATGTCGCGGGCGTGCTTGGTCCAACCAACCGTACGGCCTCCATCTCGCCCGACGTCAACGACCCGGCATACCGCAACATTACCTTTGACCAGCTGGTGGCCGCCTATCGCGAATCCACCAAAGCGCTGGTGGAAGGCGGCAGCGACCTGATCCTGATTGAAACCGTCTTCGATACCCTCAATGCTAAAGCCGCTATTTTCGCGGTAAAAACCGAGTTCGAAGCGCTGGGCGTCGAGCTGCCGATTATGCTTTCCGGTACCATTACCGACGCCTCCGGGCGTACGCTTTCCGGCCAGACCACCGAAGCGTTCTATAACTCATTGCGTCACGCCGATGCGCTGACCTTCGGTCTGAACTGCGCCTTAGGCCCGGACGAGCTGCGCCAGTACGTGCAGGAGCTGTCACGCATTGCCGAATGCTACGTCACCGCGCACCCGAACGCCGGGCTGCCGAACGCCTTCGGCGAGTACGACCTCGACGCCGACACCATGGCGACACAGATTCGCGAATGGGCCGAGGCCGGTTTCCTCAATGTGGTTGGCGGTTGTTGCGGCACCACGCCGGAACATATCGCCGCGATGAGCCGGGCGGTAGAAGGTTTACCGCCGCGCAAGTTGCCAGAAATCCCGGTGGCCTGCCGGCTGTCCGGCCTTGAACCGCTGAACATTGGCGACGATAGCCTGTTTGTTAACGTCGGCGAACGTACCAACGTCACCGGTTCAGCGAAATTTAAGCGTCTGATCAAAGAAGAGAAATACAGCGAAGCGCTGGACGTCGCCCGCCAGCAGGTGGAAAGCGGCGCGCAGATTATCGACATCAACATGGATGAGGGGATGCTCGACGCCGAAGCGGCGATGGTGCGCTTCCTCAACCTGATTGCCGGCGAGCCGGACATCGCCCGCGTGCCGATTATGATCGACTCCTCGAAATGGGAAGTCATCGAAAAAGGACTGAAGTGCATTCAGGGTAAAGGCATCGTTAACTCCATCTCGATGAAAGAGGGGGTGGAGATCTTTATCCATCACGCGAAGCTGCTGCGTCGCTACGGTGCTGCGGTGGTGGTGATGGCCTTTGACGAACAGGGCCAGGCGGATACCCGCGAACGTAAAATTGAGATTTGCCGCCGGGCGTACAAAATTCTCACCGAAGAAGTGGGCTTCCCGCCGGAAGACATCATCTTCGACCCAAACATTTTCGCCGTGGCAACCGGGATTGAAGAGCACAACAACTACGCGCAGGACTTTATCGGCGCCTGTGAAGATATTAAACGCGAGCTGCCGCACGCGCTGATCTCCGGCGGCGTCTCTAACGTTTCCTTCTCGTTCCGCGGCAACGACCCGGTACGTGAGGCTATTCACGCGGTATTCCTCTACTACGCGATTCGCAACGGGATGGATATGGGCATCGTCAACGCCGGACAGCTGGCTATCTATGACGACCTCCCGACCGAACTGCGCGACGCGGTTGAAGATGTGATCCTCAACCGTCGTGAAGATGGTACCGAGCGTCTGCTGGAACTGGCCGAGAAATATCGCGGCAGTAAAACCGACGACACCGCGAACGCCCAGATGGCGGAGTGGCGTAGTTGGGACGTGAAAAAGCGCCTTGAATACTCGCTGGTGAAAGGCATTACCGAATTTATCGAGCTCGACACAGAAGAAGCGCGCCAGCAGGCCGAACGCCCGATTGAGGTGATCGAAGGGCCGCTGATGGACGGCATGAACGTGGTCGGCGACCTGTTCGGCGAGGGCAAAATGTTCCTGCCGCAGGTGGTGAAATCAGCCCGCGTGATGAAACAGGCGGTGGCTTACCTCGAACCGTATATCGAAGCCAGTAAAGAGAAAGGCTCCAGCAACGGCAAGATGGTCATCGCCACCGTGAAGGGCGATGTGCACGACATCGGCAAGAACATCGTTGGCGTGGTGCTGCAATGTAACAACTACGAAATCGTCGATCTTGGCGTGATGGTGCCCGCGGAGAAAATCCTCAGAACGGCGCGTGAAGTGAATGCCGATCTGATTGGCCTTTCCGGGCTTATCACCCCGTCGCTGGACGAAATGGTCAACGTGGCGAAAGAGATGGAGCGTCAGGGCTTCACCATCCCACTGCTGATTGGCGGCGCGACCACCTCAAAAGCGCACACCGCGGTGAAAATTGAGCAGAACTACAGCGGCCCGACGGTTTACGTGCAAAACGCCTCGCGTACCGTTGGTGTCGTGGCTGCGCTGCTCTCCGACACCCAGCGCGATGACTTTGTTGCCCGTACCCGTAAAGAGTATGAAACCGTGCGCATCCAGCATGCGCGTAAGAAACCTCGCACGCCGCCGGTAACGTTACAGGCCGCACGTGATAACGATCTGGCCTTCGACTGGGAAAGCTACACGCCGCCGGTCGCGCATCGTTTAGGCGTGCAGGAAGTCGAGGCCAGCATCGAAACGCTGCGCAATTACATCGACTGGACGCCGTTCTTTATGACCTGGTCGCTGGCCGGGAAGTATCCGCGCATCCTCGAAGATGAAGTGGTGGGCGAAGAGGCGAAGCGCCTGTTCCAGGACGCCAACGACATGCTGGATAAACTCAGCGCTGAGAAAACCCTGAACCCGCGCGGCGTGGTGGGGTTGTTCCCGGCTAACCGCGTGGGTGACGACATCGAGATTTACCGTGACGAGACGCGTACGCATGTTATCAGCGTGAGTCATCACCTGCGCCAGCAGACGGAAAAAGTCGGCTTCGCCAACTACTGCCTGTCTGACTTTGTCGCGCCGAAACTGAGCGGCAAAGCGGATTACATCGGTGCCTTCGCGGTGACCGGCGGTCTGGAGGAGGATGCGCTGGCGGACGCCTTCGAAGCGCAGCATGACGACTACAACAAGATTATGGTGAAAGCCATCGCTGACCGTCTGGCGGAAGCATTCGCGGAATATCTGCATGAGCGCGTGCGTAAAGTCTACTGGGGCTATGCGGCGAATGAGAACCTCAGTAACGAAGAGCTGATCCGCGAAAACTACCAGGGCATTCGCCCGGCGCCGGGCTACCCGGCGTGCCCGGAACATACCGAAAAGGCCACCATCTGGGAGCTGCTGGACGTCGAAGCACATACCGGGATGAAGCTCACCGAATCCTTCGCCATGTGGCCTGGGGCCTCGGTTTCCGGCTGGTATTTCAGTCATCCTGACAGTAAGTATTACGCCGTGGCGCAAATTCAGCGTGATCAGGTTGAAGATTATGCCTTCCGCAAAGGTATGAGCGTGGCGGAAGTTGAACGTTGGTTAGCGCCTAATCTGGGCTACGACGCCGATTGATTCACAAAACTGTCATCTTTCTTTACAACAAACAGGGCACTCAATGAGTGCCCTGTCTCTTTCTTACGTTTAAACCCTTATACTGAAAGAACGTTCATCGGCATTGCTTGCTGGATGGCTCATTTTTGTAGGCCTGATAAGCGTAGCGCCGTCAGGCGGTATGTCATTGCGATGAACCTCAGGAACATATAACGATAAGGAGAACCTGATTCCGTGCTAACTCTGTTACACCTGCTTTCTGCTGTCTCTATGCTGGTTTGGGGCACACATATTGTGCGTACCGGCGTGATGCGCGTCTTTGGCGCCCGTTTGCGTACCGTACTCAGCCGTAGCGTTGAAAAGAAGCCGCTCGCCTTTTGTGCGGGTATCGGCGTGACGGCGCTGGTGCAAAGCAGCAACGCCACCACTATGCTGGTGACCTCATTTGTCGCCCAGGACCTCGTGGCGCTTACCCCGGCGCTGGTCATTGTGCTGGGCGCCGACGTGGGGACCGCGCTGATGGCGCGTATCCTGACCTTCGATCTCTCATGGTTATCGCCACTGCTGATTTTCATCGGCGTGATCTTTTTTCTTGGACGTAAGCAGTCCCGCGTGGGGCAACTGGGGCGGGTTGGCATCGGGCTGGGGTTGATTTTACTGGCGCTGGAGCTGATTGTGCAGGCGGTCACGCCGATAACCCAGGCTAACGGCGTACAGGTTATTTTCGCCTCGCTGACCGGCGATATTATGCTGGATGCGCTGATTGGCGCTATGTTTGCGGTTATCAGTTACTCCAGCCTGGCGGCGGTTTTGCTGACGGCAACCCTGACCGCTGCCAGCATTATCTCGTTTCCTGTCGCGTTGTGCCTGGTGATTGGCGCCAACCTTGGCTCTGGCCTGCTGGCGATGCTCAACAATAGCGCGGCTAACGCTGCTGCCCGTCGCGTGGCGCTTGGCAGCCTGCTGTTTAAGCTGGTGGGGAGTCTGATTATCCTGCCGTTTGTTCATCCGTTGGCGAATCTGATGGATGAGCTGCCACTGCCGAAATCTGAGCTGGTCATTTATTTCCATGTTTTCTACAACCTGGTACGTTGCATAGCGATGGTGCCGTTCGCCGAACCGATGGCGCGTTTTTGCAAACGTATTATCCGTGATGAGCCGGAACTGGACGCCCACCTGAAGCCTAAGCATCTGGACATCAGCGCACTGGATACCCCAACCCTGGCTCTGGCCAATGCCGCCCGTGAAGCCCTGCGTATTGGCGATGCGATGGAGCAGATGATGGACGGGCTAAAGAAGGTGATGCACGGCGAACCGCGTGAAGAGAAAGAGTTGCGCAGGATGGCGGACGATATCAACGTACTGTACACGGCGATTAAGCTCTATCTGGCGAGGATGCCAAAGGATGAACTGGCAGAAGAAGAGTCGCGCCGTTGGGCTGAGATTATCGAAATGTCGCTCAACCTTGAACAGGCGTCGGATATTGTTGAGCGTATGGGCAGCGAGATTGCCGACAAGTCGCTGGCAGCGCGTCGGGCATTCTCTGTCGAAGGGCTGAAAGAACTTGATGCACTGTACGATCAACTGCTCAGTAATCTGCAACTGGCGATGTCGGTATTCTTCTCTGGCGACGTGACCAGCGCCCGTCGTCTGCGCCGCAGCAAGCACCGTTTCCGCATCCTTAACCGTCGTTATTCGCATGCGCACGTGGATCGTCTGCATCAGCAGAACGTGCAGAGCATTGAGACCAGTTCCCTGCACCTGGCGTTGCTGGGCGATATGCAGCGTCTGAACTCACTGTTTTGCTCTGTGGCTTACAGTGTGCTGGAACAGCCGGATGAAGACGACGAGCGTGAGTACTAACGAGGACAGATGAAAGGTTGCCCGGTGGCGCTGATGCTTACCGGGCCTACGGATAACCGTCAATGTTGTCGTCTACCTTGATGCCGGATAAGGCGAAGCTACCATCCGGTATCAGACAACAAACCAACTAAAAGCAGTGACCCGCCTCAACGGCAACCGCTTCTTCACCCGCTTTAAAGATATAGGTGGTGTTCGGACCGCCAAGCACGGATTGACCGTTGCTCACCTTGATCCAGTTCCCTTCTGGTAAACCAATCACCGTCAGTTCCGGCGCCACAACCAACAGCTCGCGAATACGCTGTTCACGCGTTTCGCCTTTATGGCCTTCCGGCAGCGCGTTGGTGAAGTGCGGGTTAATCTGCAGCGGGAAAAGACCCAGCGCATCAAAGCCTTTTGGATCGACAATCGGCATGTCGTTGGTGGTGCGGATGGTCTGGCAGGCAAGGTTGGAACCCGCGCTCCAGCCGATGTACAGCGCGCCGCGTTTGACGACATCGACAATCGGCGCCAGCAGTCCGCGCTCGCGGCTCTCTTTCAGCAACTGGAAGGTGTTACCCCCGCCGACAATCACCAGTTCGGCGTTTTCAATGGCTGCAATCGGATCGGCAACGGTATGAATGCCAGTAACGTTAACGCCCATTGGCGCAAAGATGGCTGCCGTTTTCGCCGTGTACTCATCCCAGGTTTGCGTCACGCCGGCAAATGGAATAAACACCGCCGTGCGGCGACCATTCAGTTGCTCTGCGATCAGCGGCAGCGCATGTTCCATCCAGCCTTTGCCCGGCAGCGTCGAGTTACTCAATAAAAGCAGTTCCATCATTTCTCCATGTAATCAGAAAATTACAAACCGCGGTCATGCTACCACTATCGATCTAACGCCTTCCTGATATGGCTCACGATGTTGGAAGAGGAGACAGATGCTGAGACTATTTTTTAAGCGTCAATTCAATACCGAGCGCCTTCATCACTGCAAGCGTAGTTTTCAGCGTTGGGTTACCTTTCTCACTAAAAGAGCGATAAAGTTGTTCGCGGGATAATCCCGTTTCTGCCGCGATGTTCGCCATTCCCTTAGCGCGAGCCACCACGCCCAATGCTTTTGCAATGTACGCTGCATCGCCTGTTTCGAGGGCATCGGCCATAAAAATGGCAATTTCTTCATCATCGACCAGCGCAGTTGCGGGATCGTACTGCGTAAGTTTATTCATGGTGGAAGATCTCTTGATAATCCAGTGAACGGGCGAGCATTCTCCAACAGGTTTGACATCACCAGCTAAACCATGAACCAAACGAAAAAGGCGTGTAGCAATGAGCGTTTTAGCTCTCCTGTCCCGTAAGTTTTTCTCCCAACGCTGGAAAACCATTGTCTGAAGAATTTCCATGAGTACGTTCCATGTATTTTATAAACTACATTCTGAATTGACAAGTTGAGACTAGAGAATAAAAAATGGGGAGTAAGGGGAAATGTTGGATGGAGGAAACAGGAAAGCGCCTCGCAATAATACGTAGTTTTTCAGGACGCTGCGGTTGATACGAGAAACGATAACAGGGGATAGGGGCGGCTTTGTGCCAGGAGCGGAAGTTGAAGATCAGGACCAAGAAAGAAGTTAGGCGGAATTTTTTTGGAGAAAATCCGCTCAGTATGAGTTCTGAAGAAAAAAACAGTGCATACTTTGAGCAATACATTCTTAGGATACCGATCTTCATCTGCATGGATTTTTTGACGTGATTGATTTCATAAGTTTTAACGACCGCTATAAACAACTCAGAACTTTATTACCACTTGCTAAAAATGTAGCTGAATATTTGATAGCAGGACTAAACATTCGCATCTTTGAACCCGCAAGCGCAGTTGAGGATGTTCTTATCGTTTACCACGGTGGTGGAGTCAACTCAGATGCTGGTTACGATATCCTTGCTCATCAGATAAGTCATCGTGGAGCTATTTGTACATGCCTCATAGATATCCGTGGACACGGGCGCTCATTGGGTAACAAAGGTAGCGTTTCTAATCCTGAGCAGGTCTGGCAGGATATCGACACTGTTCTTGAACATGTTCGCGTAAAGTTCCCCTGGGCCAGAGTTCACTTGCTTGGCCATTCAAGCGGAGGGGGGATGTTGATCAATTATTTTACTCGATTCACCCCCTCTCAACAAAGTGACAGCCTGATTTTACTTGCGCCTGAGTTTGGGCCTTTTGCGCCAGCTAAAATTTGCAGAAGAACAATGGTTCCATTCGCGTCTGTGAGCAAGTGGCCTTTCGTACTAAATGCGCTCAGTGTGGGATTACTATGCGGTAACTGTTATGCAGTTACTCTTAATTTTCCCAATGAGGTTATGCTATTAAGACCTGAATTTGTTCAGCGATACAGCGTGAATATGGCGAATGCTTTGACGCCGCGTCAACCTGCAAGGCAAATTGCAGCATTGCCATTACCTGTAACTGTTCTGATAGCTGAAAAGGATGAGCTATTTGATGCAAGACAAATGTCAGAGTTTGTAGAAGGATGTGGTAATCCGAATTTACATAGTAGAATTATTGAGCACAGTAAGCATTTAGACTGCATCTTTGATATTAGTGAAGAAATTCTTCAACATTTGAATAGATGTACATCAAATTAAAGCATATCTTAAGAATTTAGTTCTGCTCAATACGTACTGATTATTATTGAAAACTATTCCCGTGTCCGCTTCTCGCTCTCAGCAGACCTTCAGCGTCAGGAACGTGACTGCAGTGTGCCAGAAGCGGACGTTGTTTTTGATAGCTATTAAGCTATGAATCACTGTTAACCTGTAAATGATAAAATGTTTTGGATTGCATCTTACTATTTCCTATATCTGATTGGTAATCATATAAATTAAAGAATAATTTTTGCCAGGGCAAAACCGATTGGGACTGCAACTAATATAGAGATACAGCCCGGTAAAAAGAATGGATGATTAATTATCTTAGAACCATTCCACCGTTTACTTAAAAATGAGCCAGTATCATCAGTTGCAATTGCAAATGCCGTTGTTGGGTAAATGTTAGTGAGATAAAGTGCACTAACAGCGACGAAACTGGCCAAAATGGCATCAACGCTAATACCAATAGAGGCGGCAATAGGCATCAATAAAGCACATGTTGCGCCCTGACTGAATAACATTGCGCTGGTACAGAAAAAAACTACCGCCAGTAGTCCCGGATACATACGTAACATATCACTGGCTTGTATTTTTATCTCATCGATATGTGCGCCAATAAGTGTACTGCTTAACCACACAATACCTAACACCACAACCAGTGATTCAGCACCAGATTTAAATATAGGTGTGTTCTTCAGTTCTTTCATATCAAGTTTACAGATAAAAACAATTAACGTAGAAACAACAAACATGGTGATGATTATTAGATCACGAGAATTAATTGCATGCCCAACAACCGATTTAAACAGCAACATACAAACTACAAATATAACACCCACCAAAAAAATGACTACCGAGGATTTAGCCCTTGCGGGAACTTCGTTGTTGACATGTTTATTTATAACAATTTTATTTTCTTGCATAACTTTTTTGCAAATGGGGTCATCAGCCAAATTTTCACCTTGTCTGCTGGCGATAAAAGCTGCAACCAGCATAGCAAAAAAAGCTGTGGGAAAAACAATCAACATAGCATCACCAAAACTGACTCCCATTACCTCTACAGTACCATACATAATTGCTGTAGCTGCAGAGATTGGTGAGGCTGTAATTCCTAACTGCGAAGCAACAACAGCAGAACTTAATGGTTGGCTGGGTCTAATACCGTTATCTTTTGCAACTTCCTGAATCACATTCATGACTGACATAGCGGTATATCCCGTACCGGAAAGTACCGTCAGGAAAAAGGTCACTGTTGGCGCAAGAATATTAAGGTAACCTGGATTGTTACGTAATAATTTCTCTGTCAGAGTTACTAAATAATCCATTCCGCCAGCCTGTTGCATTGCAGAGAGCGCTACAATGGTGGACAGAATAATGAGCATGACGTCGACAGGCGGAGTCCCCACAGGAACATCAAAAATAAAAACTGAAATTGCTAATCCAACCCCACCAGCAAACCCTACTCCAATTCCCCCCCAACGGGCGGCAACCATGATAGTCCCCAGCAATAAAACGATATGAAACATTACCATATAATTATCCTGTTTTTATTTTTATTTCACGCAAAGTGGATGCCAAGGTAATGAATTTTTACATTCATTACCTCAAGTCAAAAATAATTATTTATTAAATCGGGTTCCTACAAAATATTCATTTCTTTTTGATACCGCTTAATCACTGCTGTACTTTTTTGTGGGTCAGTCATATTCATTGGATCAAGCAAGTAATCTGCCTGTTCTGGTGTTAACAGATTTTCTGCTAACACGACCTGCTTTACACTGGTCTGCTGCTGAAATGCAGTTTTGGCGATTCTAGATCCTACCTGATAGCCAAATAATGTGGAGATGATAGTCGCAAGCGCTGTACTTTCCTCTGCATAACGGGCGCTCACTTTTTCGTTGATCGCAATACCCTTCAGGCATTTATCAATAAATAACGGTATCCCTTTACTTAATAATGAGCAGGATTCAAAGAGAACTTTCAACAACACAGGTTCCCACACGTTCAGATCAAGCTCACCGCCCTCCACAGCCATCGTCACAGTTACGTCATTACCAATCACCTGATACGCAATTTGATTTATCAATTCAGGTATTACAGGATTAATTTTTCCCGGCATAATTGAAGAGCCCGGTTGGACAGCAGGGACAATAATTTCATTAAACCCCGCTCTTGGTCCTGAACCTTGTATACGAAAATCGGTAGCCATTTTGGAGAGAAACGCAGCTATTTTTTTTAGCTGTGCGGAAAATTCAATATAAAAATCACCGTGCTGAAGACCGTCAAAGAAATCCGATTCTGGCGTGTATTTATCCCCAGTAATGATTTCCAGCCACTGATAAACTGCCGGGATATATCCTTCGTGAGTGGACAGGCCTGTACCTATAGCTGTCGCGCCCAATGGTAAAAACAATGCTTCTTCGCTTACTTCAGCCATTTTTGCTCTAAGTTTGCTGACCTGCGTGCGATAAGCGCCAAACTGCTGGCCAAACGTCATCGGCACTGCATCTTGTAAGCAGGTTCTCCCCAACTTCACCTTGTCAGAAAACAGAAAACTTTTTTCTGACAACACCGCTTCAAGTTCTTCTAATTGAATTAACAATTGATTTATATTCATACGGCTGGTCATTTTCATCGCCGCAGGGATGACGTCATTCGTTGACTGCCCCATGTTAACATGGGTATTTGGGTGAATCTCATCATATCCGCGTTTGCCAGTGATTAGCTCACTGGCCCGGTTTGCGACTACTTCATTCATGTTCATATTGGTTGAAGTGCCGCCTCCCCCTTGAAAAATATCAATAGGGAAATGGGCATCAAAATCGCCGGCCATTACCTCTTTCAACGCAGTAACGATGGCTGACGCTTTCTGTTCATCCAGCGCACCAATTTGTCTGTTAGCCTCTGCTGCCGCTTGCTTGATTGCGGCGATAGACCATAAAAAGTGTGGAATTTCTCCTGCTGTTTTTCCTGACACGGAGAAATTCAGCACCGCACGTTGTGTTTGAATACCATAGTAGGCCTCATCTGGCACCATTAGAGTTCCTAATAGATCTTTTTCTTCACGCATATCTGTTTCTCTTGTGTATTAAGGTTGCCTATACATTAATTTAGCGATGTAACAGATAGTTTGAAGTAGCTCAAAGAAAAAATACCATTTAAAAGTTAAATAGATACTATTAAAAAATTTAATAATAAAGGGTGAAAATGAAGGATATTAACTTTGATTTTAAGCAATTGCAGGCATTTTTAGCCGTGATAGACACTGGCTCATTTACAGCCGCAGCGAGGAAACTGAATGTGACTCAGTCATCAATTTCGCAGCAGGTTGCAAACCTGGAGCTCGGATTAAATACTGCTCTAGTCAACCGTTCACAGCGACCAATCCAGATGACGATAGCCGGACAAGCACTCTACCCGTTAGGAAAAAAAATTATTGATAACGGTGTCCACCTGCAAGAACGTATCAATGCAATAAGCGACGGACATATTTCAAATCTGAAAATTGGGTTTGTGGATTCAATTAGTAAAACCGTTGGCCTGGATATCCTGAAATTCCTGCAACCACAGGTGAAGCATATTTTTCAGGTGACTGGCACAGCATCCGGATTACTCCAGGCACTTAATAATGGGAATATTAATATTGCTGTAACCATGCTGTATACTGAAATGCCACCCAATGTTAGAATGTATCCTTTGATTGAGGAAGAGTTTCTATGTATTTGCCCCAAATCATGGCCGGAAACAGAGCTGGAAGAATTATGTAAACAGCGGAACTACATTGCTTATACCCAAAATACGCCAACGGGAATCCAGACACTTAACTGGCTGAAATGGCATAACTTTTCTCCTACCATTCAGTTTGAAATGGACAATGCTGATGAAATATTGAAACTAATATCCTGTGGTTACGGGTGGACGTTAACGACGCCGTTGTTCATTACTACTATTCCTGCTTTTTCTAACTTGCTGAAGATTATCCGGATCAAAAAGCGTAAAGAGCGTCGTAAAATTGTTCTGCTGTGCAAGAATGATGAGTTCTCAGTTTTTTATAAAAATCTGGCGTTTGAGATTCGTTCGATATTGGAAACGAAACTGGAGCAGGAGTTTTACAACCAACTGGATTTGGATGATAATTTGCCATCATAGATATGCACACGAACATAACTGTTCTCAAATCCAATATCTGCTCCTCGCTTACAGCGGACCTTCATCTCAGTTAGCTCGTCCGCTTCGTGCCAGGAGCGGACGTTTGAGCTCAATAAGCAAGGACGTTATATTTTGTCCTGATTGACGCGGGATGAAAGCTCCTGATGGCTCTCTTTTCGCTCGCTGTAACGATCTGCAAGATAACCGGTTTGTCCCTTAAGCAGCAGCGTGATTTTAAACAGCTCCTCGGCTACATCGACGATACGGTCATACCAGGACGAAGGTTTCATTCGTCCGTTTTCGTCGAACTCTTGCCATGCCTTGGCTACAGAGGACTGGTTGGGGATAGTGAACATCCGCATCCAGCGACCCAGAATACGCATCTGGTTCACGGCATTGAAGGACTGTGAACCGCCGCAGACCTGCATTACCGCAAGTGTTTTGCCTTGCGAAGGACGAACCGCGCCTTCACTTAAGGGTATCCAGTCAATCTGCGCTTTCATCACCGCGCTCATAGCACCGTGCCGTTCCGGAGAACTCCACACCATCCCGTCACACCATCTGACCAGACCGCGCAGCTCGGTGACTTTGGGATGCGTGTCCGGCGCATCATCCGGCAGGGGTAAACCGGAGGGGTTAAAGAGTTTCACCTCCGCGCCCATCGCCGTCAGCAGGCGACCTACTTCCTCCGCGGCAAAGCGGCTGTAGGAGCGCTCTCTTACTGAACCATACAGGATCAGAATTCTTGGTGGCTCCTGCAGATGCAGGCGTTCAGCGATGGCTTGATCAAAGCATTCAGTATTCAGGGCAGGAAATTGTTCCATTTTTCTCCTCCAGAGAGAGCAGATGATTTCAAAGTTAATATATATGATTTATCATATATGTATTCTAAAGTGAACGGAGAGGAAAATGCTACAACCTGTTCAGCTTTTCAAAATCCTGTCGGATGAAACACGGCTCGCCATTGTCATGCTTCTGCGGGAGTCCGGAGAACTGTGCGTGTGCGATATCTGTGCAGCTACCGCCGAATCACAGCCCAAAATATCACGCCATATGGCTATTCTTCGCGAGTCTGGGCTAGTTCTGGATCGTCGGGAAGGCAAATGGATTCACTATCGTCTGTCACCTCATATTCCTGCGTGGGCCGCTGAGACAATCACGACGTCCTGGCAGTGCCTTCGGGAAGATGTGCGGGAATGGTTGGCAAAGTCGGCCTGCACCTCTTGCTGAGGAAGGAAAACATATTCACATAATCATATATAACGGGGTTTGAAATGTTTTTGGCAGGGAGTATATTTTTACTGACGCTGGTACTGGTGATCTGGCAACCCAGAGGTCTGAGTATTGGCTGGAGCGCGAGTATCGGAGCTGCGCTGGCGCTGGGTACCGGAGTCATCCATATCGCTGATATTCCCGTTGTCTGGAATATCGTCTGGAACGCGACAGCGGCATTTATTGCGGTCATCATCATCAGCCTGCTGCTCGATGAGTCCGGCTTCTTTGAATGGGCCGCACTGCACGTCTCCCGCTGGGGTAACGGACGTGGCCGCCTTTTGTTTACCTGGATAGTCTTGCTTGGGGCCGCTGTTGCTGCGTTGTTTGCCAATGACGGCGCCGCACTGATCCTGACGCCGATTGTAATTGCGATGCTGCTCGCACTGGGATTCAGCCAGGACACGACATTGGCCTTTGTCATGGCCGCAGGATTTATTGCAGATACGGCCAGCCTGCCGCTGATAGTTTCCAATCTGGTGAATATCGTCTCGGCGGACTTTTTCGGTCTGGGCTTTACGCAGTATGCCTCCGTTATGATCCCCGTAGATGTAGCCGCGATTGCGGCCACTCTGGTCATGCTGCATCTCTTCTTCCGCAAGGACATTCCGGAGACGTATGACGTTTCGCTGCTGAAGACGCCTGCCAGTGTGATAAAGGATCCGGCAACGTTCAGGGCGGGCTGGATTGTCCTGTTATTGCTGCTTGTCGGTTTCTTTGTGCTGGAGCCTCTGGGGATCCCGGTCAGTGCGATAGCGGCTACTGGCGCAGCAGTACTGTTTATAGTGGCGAAAAGAGGTCATGCCATCAACACCGGAAAAGTCCTGCGCGGTGCGCCATGGCAGATTGTTATTTTTTCGCTGGGCATGTACCTGGTGGTCTATGGCCTGCGCAATGCAGGACTCACGGAGTATCTGTCTGACGTGCTGAACCTGCTGGCAGAAAAGGGGTTATGGGCAGCAACGTTCGGCACCGGTTTCCTGACCGCGTTCCTGTCATCGGTGATGAACAATATGCCGACGGTGCTGATTGGCGCACTGTCGATTGACGGGAGTACGGCGACTGGCGTCGTCAAAGAGGCTATGGTTTATGCCAATGTGATTGGCTGCGATTTAGGCCCGAAAATCACCCCGATTGGCAGTCTGGCAACCTTGCTTTGGCTGCATGTGCTTGCCCAGAAAAATATAACGATTACATGGGGATATTACTTCCGCACTGGCATTATCATGACTCTGCCCGTGCTGTTTGTCACTCTGGCCGCGCTGGCGTTGCGGTTCTCCATCACTTTGTAATGAGATACAGATATGAGCAACATTACCATCTATCACAACCCTGCCTGCGGCACTTCTCGTAACACGCTGGAGATGATCCGTAACAGCGGCAACGAACCGACGATAATTTATTATCTCGATACGCCACCGACCCGTGATGAGCTGATTAAACTTATTTCAGAAATGGGAATTACGGTGCGTGCATTACTGCGTAAGAATGTTGAGCCTTATGAACACCTGGGTCTTGATGAAGAGAAATTTAGTGATGAGCAGTTGATTGATTTCATGCTTCAACATCCGATCCTGATTAATCGGCCGATAGTCGTTACGCCGCTTGGCACTCGTCTTTGCCGCCCTTCAGAAATAGTGTTGGATATTCTACCGGAAGGTCAGAAACGAGCGTTTACCAAAGAGGATGGTGAGAAGGTCATTGACGAAACGGGGAAGCGGGTTAAGTAATCTGCCCACTTCAAAATATTGGACGCCTGTTAACGTTATGCGGGCGTCCGACTCACCCAGTATGTCCGCTCTGTGCCATAAGCGGACGTCAGACAAAAGTCACATCTTCCGCCCGCAAAAGCTCGAGTTATTTCTCTTTGCTGTAACTGGAGAGGCGGCGCTCAAGGTTAGTCCGAACCTGCGGCCACTCATCATCAATTATGCTATACCGTATAGAAGTACGTTTTCGGCCATCAGGCATAATTCGTTCATTTCTTATGATGCTTTCCTGGACTGCGCCAATACGGAGAATGGCAGCTTGAGAGCGCTCATTCAATACATCAGTCGTAAACTGAACGCGAACACACTTCAGTTGCTCAAAGGCGTATCGCAGCAGTAACAGTTTACTCTCGGTATTTGCAGCTGTTTTTTGCCAGCTTTGTGAATACCAGGTATGACCAATTTCGAGCTTTCGGTTTTCTCTGTCAATCTTCCAGAAACGTGTTGACCCAATGACGCGTTGGTCTGATGAGAGCGTTACAGCAAACGGCATGACTGTGCCTTCAGTTTGCCCCTTCAGGGCTTTCTGAATGTACGAATCAGCTGTGTCAGCAGACGGAACTACCGTAAATGGCAGGGACCAGAGTTCCCCATCCGCAGCCGCATCAATCAATAGCTGAGCATCTGTCTTAAGCAGAGGACGGAGCGTGACAAGAGATCCTTGCAATGTAGGCGTCATATTTGTGACCTTACAGTTATTTTGTGTCGATGGATAGGACTGCATAATCCTGTACCGAATGACTTACTATGCTCCGTTTACATTTAATAATCGACTTCTGCTTACTGCTCATGATGGCAGCTTGTCCGCTCCGTGCCTGGAGTGGACTTTCCTCTTTTGTAAAACAAAGATATTGAAACGAAACCGTTTCATGATAAATCTATAAATATAATAAGACGAAAAGGAAGAACAAATGAAAATCAGACTTGCAGTACCTGAAGAGGCAGAGGAATGCTGGAATATAAGGAATCTTTCTATTCGGGAAGGATGTAAGCCAAGTTATTGTGCCAGGGTGCTTGAGGCCTGGACGCCTGAAGCTATGCCTGAACATTACAGAGTGGTTATTACGGAAAATCCTTTCTTTGTTGTCGAGCTGCCTGATGCAGGATTGGTAGCAACGGGATATCTGGATCTTACCCAAGGTAGCGTAGAAGCTATTTTTACATTGCCGGATTATTTTGGTAAAGGTTTTGCTAGCCTGATTATTGAAACGATTAAAGCTGAAGCGATTAAAAGAGGGGTGAAACAGTTAACCTTGACCTCAACGCCAAACGCGCAAACTTTCTACGAAAAGCATGGTTTTATGTTTATCAAGGAAACTACATCCCCATCAAGACTTGCCCAAACAGATCTGCGTTGCATGGATATGTCCATCGCATTATCAGCCTGAGTTTTCTTTTGTTCTGGCAGGAAAGCTCACCAACGGAAATCTAATCGCTACGAGGTCAGTACAGCAGCTTCGAAGCCTTGGGCTGACATAACTCATATGTTCAATGTCCGTTCCCCGCTCTAAACAGACCTTCAGAAAACGATACATAATGCCGACCACTAGACTTCGATCCCTTTCTGCTTCAGCTCTTTTCTGATAATACGCTTAATCCATGCTGCCAACGATTCATCGCCATCCTGCCGCTGTGCTTCTTCCATCGCTTTGCGAAGTTCCGGATCCAGACGGAATTGAAACGGAGGATTGCCTCTTCTTTCGTTCATGTGTGTTGACACCTTAATTACACAAGAGTGGTGTGAGTATGTGTGATGACACATTACTCTCACACACCCAAAATGACAACGCCCCGAAAGTGCGGGAACACGATCAGGGCGTCTAACCACAACATTATACGAGGTAATGCTATGGCTGATGCTAATAGTACCACTAACGCCTGTTTTGCGTCTTCTTCTCCCATTCCGCAAGCCGATCTGCTTTATTTTCCCCTCACCGAGGCGTTCCGCCATCTTGATTGTAGCCGTCTTACTAGCGAAGAAAATCTGGCGCTATCGTTTGGCTGCGAAGAGGCGCTGGCAGGGCTGTACCAGACGCTGAATTTTATGGGCGAAAGCCTGCTGACCATGGCGGGTGAAGGCCAGGAACATTTTGCGTATGAGAGCGTATGCCAGTTAGGACACAGTCTGGTCAACATCAGCCAGTTGATTCCCGCACTGGCGCAGCTGGAAGCAAAAGCTGACCAGCAACTGTTTGTCAGCGACTCCCTAAACTAATCTGGAAAGCGCCTCGCAGACTTCTTCTTCGGGGCGTGACAGACCTGAAAAAGCGGCATAGTTTCAATCGCACATTTACACGCTGTTCTTTTTTATCGCCCGCAAGGTAGGGTATATTTCGCTTTTAATACACAAAATCATTCAAGTTGTATCAAGGCGGCAAGGGAACGAATCCCTGGGAGCATAGATTGCTATGTGACCTGGGGGAGTGAGGGCAGCCAACGCAGAGACAGCTTGAAGGATGAAGTGTATACAGGAGAAACTATGCTGCCCGACTCATCTATCCGACTAAATAAATACATCAGTGAAAGCGGAATCTGCTCGCGTCGCGAGGCGGATCGCTTTATCGAACAAGGGAATGTCTTCCTGAATGGCAAACGCGCCACCATTGGCGATCAGGTAAAGCCTGGCGACGTCGTAAAAGTGAATGGTCGGTTGATTGAGCCGCGTGAAGCGGAAGATCTGGTCTTTATCGCGCTGAATAAGCCGGTTGGGATTGTCAGTACCACCGAAGACAGCGAACGCGACAACATTGTTGATTTCGTGAATCACAGCAAGCGTGTATTCCCAATCGGTCGTCTGGACAAAGATTCCCAGGGACTTATCTTTCTGACCAACCACGGCGATCTGGTGAATAAAATCCTGCGTGCCGGTAACGATCACGAAAAAGAGTATCTGGTGACAGTAGATAAGCCGGTCACTGATGACTTTATCCGTGGAATGGGGGCTGGTGTGCCAATCCTCGGCACCGTCACCAAAAAATGTAAGGTGAAGAAAGAAGCGCCGTTTGTGTTTCGTATCACGCTGATTCAGGGGCTGAACCGCCAGATCCGCCGCATGTGCGAGCACTTTGGCTATGAAGTTACCAAACTTGAGCGTACGCGTATCATGAACGTTAGTTTATCCGGCCTGCCGCTTGGCGAATGGCGCGACCTGACGGATGACGAACTGATCGAACTCTTTAAGCTGATCGAGAACTCGTCCTCGGAAGCCAAACCGAAGGCGAAAGCGAAGCCAAAAACCGCAGGCATTAAGCGCCCGGTAGTGAAAATCGAAAAATCTGCGGAGAAAGAGAAATCGCGCCCGGCAGCAAACGGCAAACGCTTTACCTCGCCGGGGCGTAAGAAGAAAGGGCGTTAACGTCTGCCGCGCGTTGGCGTATTCGCTGACCAGGAAAACGATGCTTCCGCATCCGGTTTATAAGCCTGCTTTTTCTTTAACTGGCGGGCTTTTTTTGCTTCCGCTTCGCGCAAGGCCATCAGTTTATCGATGTACTCTTTCTTGATGCTGTTGGTCTCTGCGTTGGTCAGCAGCCGACCATGCGCTATGCGCGCGCGGTCGAGCAGCGTTTTCAGTTCACGCTGCTCGCGCTCGGTCATCTCTTTTTGGGTAATGCGGGGGAGTGCCATAGGGGTGCCCTCTGTTAGCCGATGTCCTCAGTGTACGGCAAAGTGCAGAGGCTGGGTAGGCCGGATAAGGCGTTAGCCGCCATCCGGCGACGTGTACGCACTATGCTTGATAGCGCTACACTTATCAGGCCTACAGCCGACAATTAGCGGCGTGCTTTCTCTTTAATCGGCTTACCGGACCAGTAGCCTGCCAGCAGCGAACCGGAAAGGTTGTGCCAAACGGAGAACAGCGCGCCGGGCAGGGCGGCAAGCGGGCCGAAATAGATTTTGCCCAGCGCAGCGGCCAGGCCTGAATTCTGCATGCCGACTTCGATAGCCAACGTACGACAGGTCGACTCGTCGAAACCAAACAGTTTTCCGCCCCAGTAGCCGCCGAGCAGGCCAATGGTGTTATGCAGGATAACGGCGATAATCACCACAAAGCCAACGGACGCAATGTGCGAAGCGGAGCCTGCCACGACGGCGCTGATGATCGCCAGGATGCACACCATAGAAAACGCGGGCAGAAACGGCTCGACGGCTTTTACGACACGTGGGAACAGATGGTGAATGACCAGTCCCAGGGCAATCGGAATGACCACGATCTGCAGAATACTCAGCAGCATACCCATCACATCCACCTGAATATGCGCATCGACATACAGCCGTGTCAGCAGCGGTGTGGCGACGACGCCGACCAACGTTGAAACGGATGAAATAGTCACGGAGAGCGCCACATCACCTTTTGCCAGATAGATCATGACGTTAGACGCTGTTCCACTGGCGACGCTACCGACCAGCACCATGCCTGCGGACAGTTCCGGCGGCATATTAAAAGCCAGCGCCAAAATCCAGGCGGCGAGCGGCATCACCAGATAATGCAGGAAAATACCCGCGGCGACGGGCGCAGGACGTGAGAGTACACGTTTAAAGTCATCCACCTTCAAATGGACGCCCATGCCGAACATAATCAGCATCAGTAACGACGGCACGAATGGCCCGACAGGTGTAAAGGTGGAGGGCGTGTAATACGCAATAACAGAGAGCAGCAGCGCCCATAATGGGAACAGCCGCGTCAGAGTAGCGAGCATGTTATATTCCTTGCGATTGAAATGTGTTGTGTTGTTATAAAAAAGCCGGGTTCGAGCCCGGCTATAGTTATTGTTTATCGCGTGATGAAATATTATTCAAACAAATTATGGTGCAGCTTCTGTACCACCTGTTCGGCTTCGGTACCTGGCACCAGGAAGCACAGGTTATGGCTGGACGCGCCGTAGCAAATCATGCGGATGTTGAACGGCTCCAGTACGCCGAACACCTCTTTACCCACGCCGCAGGCTTTGGACAGGTCGTTGCCAATCAGCGCCACCAGCGCCAGGTCTTCTTCCACTTCAACCCGACACAGGGCAGACAGTTCCATCAGCAGAGACTGTGTTAACAGCGTATCGCCAGTAGACGTTGAACCGGTGGTATCCAGCGTCAGCGCCACGCTGACTTCCGATGTGGTAATTAAATCTACCGAGATGTTGTGGCGCGCCAGGATGCCGAACACTTCCGCTAAAAAGCCGCGAGAGTGCAGCATATTCAGGCTATGCAGCGTTAGCAGCGTTTGCTTACGGCGTAGCGCCAGGGCACGGAACAACGGTGGATTTTGGGTTTTATTGCATACCAGCGTACCGCCTGCTTTTGGATCCTTACTGGAGCCAACAAACACCGGGATATCGCTACGTACGGCAGGTAACAGGGTTGCCGGGTGCAGCACTTTCGCGCCGAAGGTCGCCATTTCCGCGGCTTCTTCGAAGGCGATTTCATCAATACGTTTAGCGGCTGGAACGACGCGCGGATCGGTGGTGTAAATGCCGGGAACATCGGTCCAGATATCGACGCGCGTTGCGTGCAGCGCTTCAGCCAGCAGGGCGGCCGTATAATCACTGCCGCCGCGTCCCAGCGTGGTAGTGCGGCCTTTGCTTTCGCTGCCGATAAAGCCTTGGGTAATCACCAGACCTTCACTCAGACGTGGGGCTAACTGAAGCGTTGCCAGTTCGGCCAGCGCCGCGACGTCGGGTTCTGCACGACCGAAACGATCGTTAGTGCGCATCACTTTACGCACGTCAAACCACTGCGCTTGCACGTTGCGCTCACGCAGGATCTCAACAAACAGGAGGGTAGACATCAGCTCGCCGTGGCTGACCAGTTCGTCGGTCAGCGCGGTTGAGGTCGCCAGTGACGCCGCCTCTGCCAGCGTGGTGATGTTTTCCAGCAGGCGTTCGATCTCTTCACGAATCACGTTTGGATAACGCAGGCGTTCCAGAATATTGAACTGAATTTGACGAATGGCGTCGAGTTTTTCGAAGCGCTCGGTTGGCTCCAGCCCTTCCGCCAGAGCAACCAGCAGGTTGGTAATGCCTGCCGATGCGGAAAGCACCACTAATCGGACGTTCGCATCAGAAAGCACCACATCAGCGCTGCGATTCATGGCATCAAAGTCCGCCACGCTGGTACCGCCAAACTTGGAGACAACTACATCAGTCATAACTACCTCGTGTCAGGGAGTGAATAGAGCGACCATGGCACATAAGGCAGAACGGAAACCGGTGCAGGCGCAAATGCAAATACCGTATTTATAAATAAAATGTGTAGCTTGCACTGTCAACGCTGGGATTATGCGGATTTTTCATGCTGCAACTGCGTTGAGTAACGGTACTAATAACAACGCTGATAACGGCTATACTTTGTAGCCTCGTTTGGCGGATGCCCTGGCAATGGCATTAAAACAATCACACTTTTCTGTGACTGGCGTTACAATCGATCTCAGTCACAATTCTCAAAATCAGAAGAGTATTGCTAATGAAAAACATCAATCCAACGCAGACCTCAGCCTGGCAGGCACTACAAAAACACTTTGAAGAGATGAAAGACGTTACTATCGCCGATCTGTTCGCGAAAGATAGCGATCGTTTCACCAAATTTTCCGCGACATTTGACGATCTGATGCTGGTGGATTTCTCCAAAAACCGCATCTCTGAAGAGACGCTGGCCAAACTGCAGGATCTGGCGAAAGAGACCGATTTGGCAGGCGCCATTAAGTCCATGTTCTCCGGTGAGAAAATCAACCGTACCGAAGACCGTGCCGTGCTGCACGTGGCGCTGCGTAACCGTAGCAATACCCCAATCATCGTTGACGGCAAAGATGTGATGCCGGAAGTGAACGCGGTGCTGGAGAAGATGAAATCCTTCTCGGAAGCGATCATTTCCGGAAACTGGAAAGGCTATACCGGCAAAGCCATTACTGATGTAGTGAACATCGGTATCGGCGGTTCCGACCTTGGTCCGTTCATGGTGACCGAAGCGCTGCGTCCGTATAAAAACCATCTGAACATGCACTTTGTGTCTAACGTCGATGGGACGCACATCGCTGAAGTGCTGAAGAAAGTGAACCCGGAAACCACGCTGTTCCTGGTCGCTTCTAAAACCTTCACCACCCAGGAAACCATGACTAACGCCCATAGCGCGCGCGACTGGTTCCTGAAAACCGCCGGTGATGAAAAACACGTTGCCAAGCACTTCGCAGCCCTTTCCACTAACGCGAAAGCGGTCGGCGAATTCGGTATTGATACCGCCAATATGTTCGAATTCTGGGATTGGGTTGGCGGCCGTTACTCCCTGTGGTCAGCGATTGGTCTGTCGATCATCCTGTCCGTCGGTTTCGACAACTTCGTAGAGCTGCTGTCCGGCGCGCACGCGATGGACAAACACTTCTCCACTACCCCTGCGGAGAAAAACCTGCCGGTGCTGCTGGCGCTGATCGGTATCTGGTACAACAATTTCTTCGGTGCTGAAACCGAAGCGATCCTGCCGTATGACCAGTATATGCACCGTTTCGCGGCCTACTTCCAGCAGGGCAATATGGAATCCAACGGTAAATACGTGGACCGTAACGGCAATGCGGTGGATTACCAGACCGGCCCAATCATTTGGGGTGAGCCGGGGACTAACGGCCAGCATGCGTTCTACCAGCTGATCCACCAGGGTACAAAAATGGTGCCGTGCGATTTCATCGCCCCGGCTATCACCCACAACCCGCTATCGGATCACCATCCGAAACTGTTGTCTAACTTCTTTGCTCAGACTGAAGCGCTGGCGTTCGGTAAATCTCGTGAAGTGGTTGAGCAGGAATACCGCGACCAGGGTAAAGATCCGGCAACGCTGGAACACGTGGTGCCGTTCAAAGTGTTCGAAGGCAACCGCCCGACCAACTCCATCCTGCTGCGTGAAATCACGCCGTTCAGCCTGGGGGCGCTAATTGCGCTGTATGAGCACAAAATCTTTACTCAGGGCGCAATCCTGAACATCTTCACCTTTGACCAGTGGGGCGTTGAGCTGGGCAAACAGCTGGCAAATCGCATCCTGCCTGAGCTGAATGATGATAAAGAGATTACCAGCCATGATTGCTCGACTAACGGTTTGATTAACCGTTATAAGTCCTGGCGCGCCTGATGACGCTGCGCTTATCCGGCCTACAGGCACACATTTGTAGGCCGGATAAGGCGTTTAGCCGCCATCCGGCATTAATGCAATAAAAAAGCCGATATTAATATCGGCTTTTTTTATAAGATTGCTCCAGGATCTCGACATTTTTGCTTCACACCTTAATTGAGTTTAATCCTAAAATAATTAACTTAACGGAATTTGATTTCTGTCCTTTTCAGAATTTACGGATATTGTATTTCTGGTGTGTATATTTTAACTGATTGATTTTACTGTTTAATGCTATTAATTAATAATAGCAATCTACTTTCTTTTCTCATTATCCTAAATTCCCGCCAGGCGTAATTTGCACACTTTGGCTTGTGTATACTCGATCTCGCCCGAAATTCTTTTGGGTAAATCTCCATTCATTAAATGAAGGGAATTTGTGATGAAAAAAGTTCTGTATGGCCTTTGGGCTATATCTGCGCTTGCGGCGACCTCTGTCTATGCTGCCCCCGTTCAGGTGGGTGAAGCTGCAGGGTCGGCTGCCGCGTCGGTTTCGGCAGGAAGTTCCTCTGCCACCAGCGTGAGCACCGTAAGTTCTGCGGTGGGGGTGGCCCTTGCGGCGACCGGTGGTGGTGATGGTTCTAATACCGGAACGACAACCACGACAACCACCAGTACCCAGTAATACCGGTACGTAGCCCCTAAATAATTCGCGTTGCAGGAAGGCGGCAAGTGAGTGAGTCCCCGGGAGCATAGATAGCTATGTGACCGGGGTGAGTGAACGTAGCTAACGCATCTGCAACGTGAAGTATGACGGGGATTAATTCTAACCACACTTCGGTGTGGTTATTTTGAATTGCCAAAAGCCTGCGGGATTTGTAGGCCGGGTAAGCGTTGCGCACCCGGCAATAATGCGGAGAAGTGTCGTGAAGCGACCAGCGCTCATATTGGTTTGCCTGTTACTACAGGCGTGCTCGGCCACCACCGAAGGGCTGGGCCATTCGCTGTGGGAGAGTGTGTTTGGTACTCCCGGCGTTCAGATGACGGATGATGAAATCCAAAACATGCCCTACGCCAGCCAGTATATGCAGCTCAATGGTGGTCCACAGCTGTTTGTCGTACTCGCGTTTGCAGAAAACGGACAACAGAAATGGGTGACTCAGGATCAGGCCATTCTCGTCACGCAGCATGGGCGCATTGTGAAAACGCAGCTCGGCGGTGACAACCTGATTGAGGTGAATAATCTGGCAGCGGACCCGCTCATCAAACCCAATCAGATAGCCGATGGCGCAACATGGACCCGCACGATGGGCTGGACTGAACATCAGCAGGTGCGCTATGCCACCGCCCGCTCTGTTTTCACATGGGATGGCACTGACAGTATTCAGGTCGGCAGCGATGAAACGCCAGTGCGCGTCCTTGATGAAGAGATAACGACCGATCAAACGCGCTGGCATAACCGCTACTGGATCGATAGCGAAGGGCAAATCCGTCAGTCGGAACAGTATCTGGGAGCTAACTTCTTCCCGGTGAAAACCACGCTGATTAAGGCGGCAAAGTCATGATGAAACGAGCCGTAATGGCGCTGGTTTTTAGCCTGAGCGCACCCTCTATTTTTGCTGCGGGCAATGTCAAAGTCATGATTGCAGGCAGCGCTGAACCCAAAATATTGACCGGTGCGGAGCGTCTGATCGATCTGGTTGGACAGCCGCGGCTGAGTAATAGCTGGTGGCCCGGAGCGGTCATCAGCGAAGAGCGGGCAACGGCGGCGGCAGAACGCCAGCAGCAGACACTACTGGCTCGTCTGGCAGCGCTGAGTGCTGAAGAAAGCGGTGACGATGCGGCGGCTATCAACGCATTACGCCAGCAAATTCAGGCGCTGAAGGTGACCGGCAGACAGAACATTAACCTTGACCCGGATGTGGTGCGCGTCAGCGAGCGAGGCAACCCGCCGTTGCAGGGCAACTACACGCTATGGGTTGGATCGCAGCCAACGGATATCACATTGTTTGGTTTGCTAAGCCGTCCGGGTAAACAACCGTTTGTGCCCGGGCGTGATGTCGCCAGCTATCTCGATGGGCAAAGTCGGCTCAGCGGTGCGGATCGCAGCTACGCGTGGGTCATCTATCCCGATGGACGCTCGCAAAAAGTCCCTATCGCTTACTGGAACAAACGTCACGTTGAGCCGATGCCCGGCAGCATCATTTTTGTCGGACTCTCTGATGTCTTCTGGAGCAGTACCCCGGATGAAATCAATGCCGATATTCTTCACACCCTGACCCAGCGGATACCTGAATAATGAGAAAAACTTATCTGCTCAGCTTACTGGCGCTGGGCGTAAGCGTTGCCTGTCACGGTGAAACATGGCCTGCGCCCATTGGTCCATCCCAGTCCGATTTTGGCGGCGTGGGCCTGCTGCAAACCCCGACTGCACGTATGGCGCGTGAAGGGGAAATGAGCCTCAACTACCGGGACAACGATCAGTACCGCTACTACTCTGCGTCGGTGCAACTGTTCCCCTGGCTGGAAACCACGCTGCGCTATACCGATGTACGTACCAAAAAATACAGCAGCGTAGAGTCATTTTCTGGCGATCAGACATACAAGGATAAAGCGTTTGATCTCAAACTGCGGCTGTGGGAAGAGAGCTACTGGATGCCGCAGGTGGCCGTTGGCGCGCGGGATATCGGCGGGACGGGTCTGTTTGATGCGGAGTATATTGTAGCGAACAAAGCCTGGGGCCCGTTTGATTTCTCGCTCGGTCTGGGCTGGGGGTATCTTGGCACCAGCGGCAACGTCAGCAATCCGTTTTGCTCATACAGCGATAAATTCTGTCATCGCGATAACAGCTACAAGCAGGCTGGTTCTATTGACGGCAGTCAGATGTTTCATGGTCCGGCATCGTTATTTGGCGGCGTGGAATATCAGACACCCTGGCAGCCGCTGCGCCTGAAACTGGAGTATGAAGGCAATAATTACCAGCAGGATTTTGCGGGCAAGCTGGATCAAAAGAGCAAGTTTAACGTCGGCGCTATCTATCGCGTCACCGATTGGGCCGACGTTAACCTCAGCTATGAGCGCGGGAACACCTTTATGTTTGGGTTTACGCTGCGGACTAACTTCAACGACTTGCGACCAAACTATAACGATAACGCCCGTCCGAAGTATCAACCACAGCCGCAGGATGCGATTCTGCAACATTCGGTAGTGGCGAATCAGTTAACGCTGCTGAAATATAACGCCGGGCTGGCGGATCCCAAAATCCAGGTGCAGGGCGATACGCTGTATGTGACCGGCGAACAGGTGAAATACCGTGATTCGCGAGAAGGGATCGAACGCGCCAATCGGATCGTGATGAACGATCTTCCCGACGGGATCCGCACGATCCGGATTACCGAAAATCGCCTTAACTTGCCGCAGGTGACGACCGAAACGGATGTTTCCAGCCTTAAGCGACACCTGGAAGGTGAGCCGCTGGGTCATGAAACACAACTGGCGCAAAAACGCGTTGAGCCCGTGGTGCCGAAAACGACCGAGCAGGGTTGGTATATTGATAAGTCTCGCTTTGATTTTCATATCGATCCGGTGCTCAATCAGTCGGTGGGCGGCCCGGAAAACTTCTATATGTACCAGTTGGGCGTAATGGGAACTGCGGATTGGTGGGTGACCGATCATCTGCTGACCACCGGGAGTTTGTTCGCCAACCTCGCCAATAACTATGACAAATTTAACTACACCAACCCGCCGCAGGATTCGCATTTACCACGCGTGCGTACTCATGTGCGCGAGTATGTGCAAAACGATGTCTACGTGAATAACCTGCAGGCCAACTACTTCCAGTCACTCGGAAACGGGTTCTACGGACAGGTTTACGCTGGTTACCTGGAGACCATGTACGGCGGGGCGGGAGCCGAGGTGTTGTATCGTCCGTTAGACAGCAACTGGGCGTTTGGCATTGACGCCAACTATGTGAAACAGCGTGACTGGCGTAGCGCGCAGGATATGATGAAATTCACCGACTACAGCGTGAAGACCGGGCATTTGACGGCTTACTGGAATCCTTCATTCGCCCAGGATGTACTGGTGAAAGCCAGCGTCGGCCAGTATCTGGCGGGAGATAAGGGTGGCACGCTGGAAATTGCCAAACGCTTCGACAGCGGTGTGGTGGTGGGCGGCTATGCGACCATCACCGACGCCTCGCCGGATGAGTACGGAGAGGGCGATTTTACCAAAGGGGTGTACGTTTCTGTGCCGCTGGATCTCTTCTCTTCAGGCCCAACCCGCAGTCGTGCGGCGATTGGCTGGACACCGTTGACGCGTGACGGTGGGCAGCAGCTTGGACGTAAGTTTGGTCTGTATGATATGACCAGCGACAGAAGCGAGAACTTCCGTTAATGTTTGATCAACCGCTGCGCTTATCCGGCCTACATTGCCGGTCGGATAAGGCATTTATGCCGCCACCCGGCAACTTACAAACGACGCAATAATTTTGCCGGGTTGCCCGCGTACACGCCTTTCTCGGTAATCGATTTTGTCACCACGCTTCCCGCGCCGATGACTGCGCCATCGCAGATTGTGACTGCCAGAATGGTCGCCCCACTGCCGATAGAGACATCATTACCAATCGTAATTCTTCCCCAACTGGTGCGGTCGGCATTGGGTTTTCCTTGCCGAAACATATCGTTAGCGAACATCACGCCATGACCGATAAAACAGCGGGAACCGATGGTGACATATTCGCAGATGAAGGTGTGCGACTGAATTTTGCTATCTGCGCCAATCTGCGTGTTGCCCTGGATTTCAACAAATGGTCCGACAAAAACGTTGTCTTCCAGTATGCAGTCGTACAGGTTCGCCGGTTCATAAACCACCACATTCTCACCGCACGTGACGTTGCGGACAGCGGATTGACGAATATTCATCATTTATATCCTCTTAAATCTGCTTTTCCATAACGTACAAAATACTGGTCTGGGAGGCGGTAGTGAAAGCAGTTTCCTTCACAAGCGTCATCCCTTGCCGTTCATAGAACTGCCGTGCCTTAGGATTATCAGCCAGTACCTCAAGCCAGAGCCATTTTTCATCCTGCTCTTTGGCCTGGCGAATAACTTCGGCAAAAAGCTGCTCACCGTACTGTTTGCCCGTTGCATCTGGCATCAGGTAGATCTTATGTAGCAATGCCCCTGAACGCTCTTCTGGATCAATAGAGTGGCGGAGACTGTATTTGGCAAAGCCAACCGGCGCGTCGGCAAAGGCGATAAGCCAGAAGGTTCCGGGTTCGGCCAAACTGCTGGATATCGCTGGTAAGGAATATTCCTGCTCAAGATAAGCGTCGAGCTCGCTTGGGTTTTTCCACAAAGGCGCAAAGTGATGTCGATAGCTGATATAGCCCATTGCGCTTAGCAAGCTGGCATCGTCGACGGTTGCCATTTCAATCTTAAGCATTTCTATTCCGTTCAAGATGTTAGTGTCAGAAGCATTGTTGCACTATTATTGAGCTGCACAAAACATAAACAAAAAATGTAGATCTCTGTCACATTTCTGCGTTATACAGGAACCTTGTTACTGAACAGGAGGGGCCGTTATGACGTCGTTATCTCGTCCGCGCGTGGAGTTTATCTCCACCATCTTGCAGACCGTGTTGAATCTGGGGCTGTTGAGTCTGGGCCTGATCCTGGTTGTATTCCTTGGGAAAGAAACGCTACACCTGGCGGATGTACTGTTCGCGCCTGAACAGACCAGCAAGTATGAGCTGGTGGAAGGGCTGGTGGTTTACTTTCTCTATTTTGAATTTATCGCGCTGATTGTGAAGTACTTTCAGTCAGGGTTTCACTTTCCGCTGCGCTACTTTGTTTATATCGGGATCACCGCAATTGTGCGGTTGATCATTGTCGATCATAAAGCGCCGATGGATGTATTGATCTATTCTGCGGCGATCCTGCTGTTGGTGATTACGCTGTGGCTGTGTAACTCTAAACGGCTGAAGCGAGAGTAAAAGACAACACGCCGCAATCCGGCTGCGGCGTGTTGTATATCAGGTTTACTGCGCAGAGGCTGGCTGGGTTTTCTCTGCTGCGGGTTCCCACAGTTCTTCAAGTTCTTCCAGCGTTTTGCCTTTGGTTTCCGGCACGAACTTCCACATAAACAGCGCCGCCAGAATCCCCATACAACCGTAAATCCAGTAGGAGAAACCGTTGTGGAAATGGGAAACCAGCCACGAATTTTTGTCCATCATCGGGAAGGTCCAGGAGACGAAGTAGTTCGCCAGCCACTGAGCGGCGACGGCAATGGCGAGCGCTTTGCCACGAATCGCATTCGGGAAGATTTCTGCCAACAGCACCCAACAAACCGGTCCCCAGGACATGGCGAATGCGGCGACGTAAAACAGCATCGACAGCAGCGCTATCAGCCCGGAAGCCTGGGTGTAAAACGCGGTGCCAAGGCTGAACATCCCAAGAGCCATACCCAATGCGCCAATTATTTGCAGCGGTTTGCGACCAAATTTGTCCACCGTCATGATTGCCAGTACGGTGAAGCTCAGGTTGATTACGCCGACAATAATAGTCTGCAAGAGCGCCACGTCGGTGCTGGCCCCTAACGTTTTAAACACTTCCGGCGCGTAGTACAGCACGACGTTAATACCGACAAACTGCTGGAAGATGGAGAGCATCACGCCGATGACGATAACGCCCACACCAAACATCAACAGGCGTCCGCCGGTTTTACGGCCATGCTCCAGTGACTGATTGATCTCCTGCATGGCCTGGGTGGCGAGGCTGTTGCCCATAATTTTGCGCAGAATGCCCTCCGCCTGCTCGTGTCTGCCACGCGCCATCAGCCAGCGCGGGCTTTCCGGTACGGTGTACAGCAGCAGTAAAAACAGCAGGGCGGGAATGCTTTCGGAAGCAAACATATATCGCCAGCCATCGGTATTCAGCCAGTTAGCGTCACCGGAACGGGCAATGAAATAGTTAACGCAATACACCAACAGTTGACCAAAAATAATGGCGAACTGGTTAAAGGAAACCAGTTTCCCACGAATATGCGCTGGAGCCAGTTCTGCAATATACATCGGTGAGAGCATTGAGGCTAAACCAACGCCAATACCACCAATGATGCGATAAATAACAAATTCGGGGACGTATCCGGCCAAATAAACAGGCACGGCATTATCTGGGTTAATCGTGGTAAATCCTAATTCTGGCCACGCAGAACCAATACCGGAAATAAAGAACAGCAGGGCGGCGATTTTCAGCGAGTCCCGGCGACCGAAGCGGTTACTGCAATAACCGCCCAGCGCACCGCCGATGATGCAGCCAATTAACGCGCTGGCAACGCAAAAGCCTAACAGCGAGTTGGCGGCGGATTCACTTAAATGTTGCGGGGCGACAAACACGGTATTTAAGGATTCTACCGTTCCGGATATGACGGCGGTGTCATAGCCGAATAATAGCCCTCCTAATGTTGCTACTAATGTAATCGAAAAAATATAACTGGAATTATATTGGGTGTTCATTCAGACCTGCCTTAGAGGATACAGCTCTTTTGATCAGTGTCGTGATGGTGGATTTAACAGGCAGGGAAGACAATTATCATTTTTTACATTGCAATTATGTTTTGTCTTTTCTGTGATCTTAATTCTGTTTAATTTGTCTGTTTTCAGGTGGTAAATATAATTGCAGTGATGGGGGCCACGAAAGGAAATAATCGTAACAGCAATGCAAAATAACATAAAAAAGGGCGCTCCGTAGAGCGCCGAATAACAGTCACAGGTTGGGATAACATAAGTTGAGGGTTGCAGTGGCATTGCCCGTTGCCGGGCAGGTACTTCGATAAAACTTAACCTTTCACACCACCCGCCGTCAGACCGTTGACCAGCCAGCGCTGTGCCAGCAGGAACACCAGAGTGATCGGAATAGCGGAAAGTACAGCAGCGGCGGCAAAGTCGCCCCACAAGTAGTTCTGTGGATTGAGGTACTGCTGCATACCAACCGCAAGGGTGTAGCTGTTCACATCACGCAGCAGCAGTGACGCGACCGGTACTTCGGTAATAGCGGCAATGAATGACAGAATAAACACGACCGCCAGAATTGGTACGGAAAGCGGCAGCAGTACCAGGCGGAATGCCTGCCACGGTGTGGCGCCATCCAGCGCGGCCGCTTCTTCCAGCGAACCGTCGATGGTTTCAAAATAGCCCTTAATTGTCCACACATGCAGCGCGATACCGCCGAGATAGGCGAAGATCACGCCGCCGTGAGTGTTCAGGCCGATAAATGGAATGTACTGGCCCAGGCGGTCAAACAAGGCGTACAACGCGACCAGAGACAGCACCGCCGGGAACATCTGGAAGATTAGCATCCCTTTCAGCAGGGTCGCTTTACCCGGGAAGCGCATACGGGCAAAGGCGTAAGCACAGGTGGTGGAAAGCGTCACAATACCAATCGCGGTAATGGTGGCGACTTTCACCGAGTTCCACAGCCACAGCAGCACCGGGAACGGCGGCGGAGTGACGCGGCCATCCGCATGTTCTACGCTAAAGCCCAGCGCCAGTTTCCAGTGTTCCCAAGAAATATTATCCGGGATCAGGCTGCCAGTAGCGAAGTTACCTTCACGCAGCGAAATGGCGATGACCATCAGCAGCGGGAACATGATCGCCGCGATAAAAATCAGCAGCCCTAAGTGCGTTGCGAATAAACGTAACTTTTGTGATTTCGGTTGGACCATAGCCATTGTCGTTGTCTCCCTTAATCAAACTTCATACGTGTGGCTTTCAGGTTCACAATCGCCAGCGCGCCAACCAGCAGGAAGATCAGGGTGGCAATCGCCGCCGCCAGCCCGAAGTCCTGACCGCCGCCGCCTTCAAAGGCGATACGGTAGGTGTAGCTGACGAGCAGGTCGGTGTAACCGGCAGGCGTAGTGGTGCCGAGGCGATCCGGGCCGCCGTTGGTCAACAGTTGAATCAGCACGAAGTTATTAAAGTTAAAGGCGAAGCTGGCGATCATCAGCGGCGTCAGCGGCTTAATCAGCAGCGGTAATGTAATTTTAAAGAAGTTCTGGAACGGACCCGCGCCGTCCATTGCCGAGGCTTCATACAGATCGTCAGGAATCGCTTTCAGCAGCCCCATGCACAGGATCATCATGTACGGGTAACCCAGCCAGGTGTTAACGATGATAATCATCGAACGCGCGGTGGTTGGATCGCTAAACCAGGCCGGCTTGATACCAAACAGCGCGCTGAGCATCATGTTGATTTCACCAAAACTCTGGTTGAACAGCCCTTTGAAAATCAGAATCGAGATAAACGACGGTACGGCGTAGGGCAGAATCAGCAGGACGCGGTAAATCGCTTTGCCCTTCAGAGATTCCCACTGCACCAGACAGGCCAGCACCATACCCACAGCCACGGTCAGAATCACCGTCAGGACTGAGAACACTACCGTCCAGATAAAGATGGCGAAGAACGGTTTCTGGATGCCCTCGTCGGTAAATACGCGGGTGAAATTGTCCCAGCCGATGGTGACGGTATAGCCCGGGCTGAGTTTTTCAGTACCCCAGCTACCGTCTGCGTTAATGGTCTGATAATAACCAATATCGTTATTAGCGCGGTACTTCACGCCGCTTTGGTTGTTGGTGAGCGTCCCATCATCGGCCAGAGAGTAGAGCGGCTGCGTACCTGAGAACTGACGCAGTGAACTCATGATGACTTTGCTTTCGTCCGGCAGAATGGCTGTTAGCTGAGTCAGCGCCTGACGATTCTGGGTGATGATGCGCAGCGTCGCACGTTCGCCCGCTGGTAGCGCCTCGGTTTCTTTTAACTGCAGCTTCTGTTCGCCGCCAAATTTAAAGGCGTCGGAAACATAATTTTTTCCCGTTTCACCGTCGGTGAGGGCCAGTTGCCACTCATCACCCGCCGGATACAGGCCAAAGTTGTAAGTTTTACCTGCCTGATAAGAACGATCCATCAGGACTTGTTGAGCACGTTCAAAGGTCAGTTGGTTGGTGCTGCTGTAGTTGGTAAAAGCAATGGCGATGGTACAAATGAGCGGAAACAGGACAAACAGCCCCATACCGGCCACGCCAGGATAAACATAGCGCCAGGCATAGGCTTTACGGTTAGCGAAAATATACAGGCCAACAGAGCTTAAAATTAGCGTCATGATGGCAAACAGATACTCCCCCTGAGCGTACATCAAAACAACAAGGTAACCGACCAGCAGACCAAGCAGACCCATTACTGACCATTTCAGCATGTCGCTTTGCCACCAGTGTTTCTTTTTAATGACATCCATGGGGTTCAATCCTCAACAACAATGAAAACCTGTTGGTCAGCGTGCCTGATGGCGCTGCGCTTATCAGGCCTACATACGTTGTAGGCCGGATAAGGCATGTATGCCGCCATCCGGCACGTTCACAACTGTATTACTTGGTGATACGACCCTGCGCGTCTTTCAGCGCGGCATCGACGGTCTGACGACCGCTGGCGGCGTTGATCACTGCGGTACGCACGGCATACCAGAATGCGGACATCTGCGGGATGTTCGGCATGATTTCGCCTTTCTGGGCGTTATCCATGGTGGCCGCGATACGCGGGTCTTTCGCTAACTGTTCCTGGAAGGATTTCAGCGCAACCGCGCCCAGTGGTTTGTCCTTGTTCACTTCATCCAGACCCTGGTCGGTCAACAGGTAGTTTTCGAGGAACTCTTTCGCCAGTTCTTTGTTCGGGCTGGCGGCGTTGATACCCGCGCTCAGTACGCCAACGAACGGTTTAGACGGCTTGCCTTTGAAGGTTGGCAGCAGCGTAACGCCGTAGTTCACCTTGCTCTTATCGATGTTGGACCACGCCCACGGACCGTTGATGGTCATCGCGGTATCGCCTTTGTTAAAGGCCGCTTCGGCGATGGAGTAGTCGGTATCCGCATTCATGTGTTTGTTTTTGATCAGGTCGACCAGGAAGGTCAGGCCCGCTTTCGCGCCAGCGCTATCCACGCCCACGTCTTTCACGTCGTACTTGCCGTTTTCAAACTTGAACGCGTAACCGCCGTCGGCGGCAATCAGCGGCCAGGTGAAGTACGGTTCTTGCAGGTTGAACATCAGCGCGGATTTACCTTTCGCTTTCAGCTCTTTATCCAGCGCCGGAATTTCTTCCCAGGTTTTCGGTGGGTTCGGAACGAGGTCTTTGTTGTAAATCAGCGACAGCGCTTCCACGGCGATCGGGTACGCAATCAGTTTGCCGTTATAGCGTACGGCATCCCAGGTGAACGGATAGAGCTTGTCCTGGAACGCTTTGTCTGGCGTGATTTCAGCCAGCAGGCCAGATTGTGCGTAGCCGCCAAAACGGTCATGCGCCCAGAAGATGATGTCCGGGCCGTCGCCAGTCGCGGCAACCTGCGGGAACTTCTCTTCCAGCTTGTCCGGGTGCTCAATGGTAACTTTGATACCCGTGTCTTTCTCGAATTTTTTACCCACTTCAGCGAGGCCGTTATAGCCTTTGTCGCCGTTAATCCAGATGACCAACTTACCTTCTTCAATCTTGGCGAGAGCCGAGGCGGAAAACATCATCGTCGTTAATGCAGACAATGCGAGGATGCGTGCGCCAGTTTTGATATTCATAGTTCCCATCCTGTTTGGTGATTTTGCAGAGGTGGCTTAACGGGTACTAGTTTCTTTATACGGCAACCTCTTTCCATCCTCCTTACACCTACGCCCCACCCGTTCTTTATGTGATCTGTGTTACATAAATGTGAGTATTGCGCACTGGCGCACATAAAACCCCACCCATTTTTGCAAGCTGCATCACGAAATTCCTCTGAGGCTGGTGGTCCGGGTCTCAGACGCTGCGCTCTCATCCTCCCGCCTCCTCCCCCATAAAAAAGCTGGGGGGTGGAGGATTCACGCCCGTGAGGGATAACGCATAGTCAGTCCATCATGAATGTTGCTGTCGATGACAGGTTGTAACGAAGGGAGAAGGGCATGGCGAGCGTACAGCTGCGAAATGTAACGAAAGCCTGGGGTGACGTGGTGGTATCGAAGGATATCAATCTCGACATTCACGAAGGGGAATTCGTGGTGTTTGTCGGACCGTCAGGCTGTGGTAAGTCGACCTTGCTGCGTATGATCGCCGGACTTGAAACCATCACCAGCGGCGACCTGTTTATCGGGGAGACCCGGATGAACGATATTCCGCCCGCCGAACGCGGTGTGGGCATGGTCTTCCAGTCCTATGCGTTATACCCCCATTTATCCGTCGCGGAAAACATGTCGTTCGGCCTTAAACTGGCCGGTGCGAAAAAAGAGGTAATGAACCAGCGCGTTAATCAGGTAGCTGAAGTTCTGCAACTGGCGCACCTGCTGGACCGTAAACCGAAAGCGCTTTCCGGTGGCCAACGTCAGCGTGTGGCGATTGGCCGTACGTTGGTTGCCGAGCCGCGAGTATTCCTGCTGGACGAACCGTTGTCGAACCTTGACGCCGCGCTGCGCGTCCAGATGCGTATTGAAATCTCCCGCCTGCATAAACGTCTTGGCCGCACGATGATTTACGTCACCCACGATCAGGTCGAAGCGATGACCCTGGCAGACAAAATTGTGGTGTTGGATGCCGGTCGTGTGGCGCAGGTCGGTAAACCCCTGGAGCTGTACCACTATCCTGCCGACCGCTTTGTCGCGGGCTTTATCGGTTCGCCAAAGATGAACTTCCTGCCGGTGAAAGTTACCGCAACGGCAATTGATCAGGTGCAGGTTGAATTACCAAACCGCCAGCAAGTCTGGTTACCCGTCGACAGTGCCCGCGTTCAGGTGGGCGCCAATATGTCTTTAGGTATCCGCCCGGAACATTTGCTGCCCAGTGAAATCGCCGATGTCACCCTCGAAGGTGAAGTCCAGGTGGTCGAACAACTTGGTCACGAAACACAAATTCATATCCAGATCCCCGCCATCCGTCAAAACCTGGTTTACCGCCAGAACGACGTGGTGTTGGTAGAAGAGGGTGCCACATTCGCTATCGGCCTGCCGCCAGAGCGTTGCCATCTGTTCCGTGAGGATGGCACTGCATGTCGTCGGTTGCACCAGGAGCCGGGCGTTTAAGGTCCCCATAAAAAAACGAAACGCAAAACCATTCGCAGTTTCAGAAGGTGGCAGCGTTTAAAGAAAAGCAATGATCTCAGGAGATAGAACGATGATTACTCTGCGCAAACTTCCTCTGGCGGTTGCTGTGGCAGCAGGCATTATGTCTGTTCAGGCAATGGCTGTGGATTTCCATGGTTATGCTCGTTCCGGTATCGGTTGGACGGGTAGCGGCGGCGAACAACAATGTTTCCAGGCAACAGGTGCACAAAGTAAATACCGTCTCGGTAACGAATGTGAAACCTATGCGGAAATCAAATTAGGTCAGGAAGTGTGGAAAGAAGGCGATAAGAGCTTCTACTTCGACACCAACGTCGCCTACTCCGTAGCACAGCAGAATGACTGGGAAGGAACTGATCCAGCCTTCCGTGAAGCCAACGTGCAGGGTAAAAACCTGATTGAATGGCTGCCAGGCTCTACTATTTGGGCTGGTAAGCGCTTCTACCAACGTCATGACGTACACATGATCGACTTCTACTACTGGGATATTTCAGGTCCTGGCGCCGGTATTGAAAACATCGATCTGGGCTTCGGTAAACTGTCTCTGGCCGCGAGCCGTTCTCAGGAAGCGGGTGGTTCATACACGTTCAGCAGTCAGAATATCTATGATCGTACCAAAGACACCGCTAACGACGTATTTGACGTTCGTTTAGCGCAGTTGGCAACAAACACTGATGGTATGTTGGAACTGGGTGTTGACTACGGTCGTGCGAATACGACAGATGATTACAGCCTGGCAGACGGCGCATCAAAAGATGGCTGGATGTTCACCGCTGAACATACCCAGAGCATGCTGAAGGGCTACAACAAGTTTGTTGTTCAGTACGCGACAGACTCCATGACCACGCAGGGTAAAGGTCTGAACCAGGGTTCTTACGGTTCTTCTACTACCACCATTGAAGATCCCGTTACTGGTGTGAAGACCAATTACGCCAATAACGTGATTAATAACAACGGTAGCCTGGTGCGTATTCTCGACCACGGCGCTATCTCCCTGGGCGACAAATGGGATCTGATGTACGTCGGTATGTACCAGAACCTCGATATGGATAACGATCTGGGTACCGAATGGTACACCGTCGGTATCCGCCCGATGTACAAATGGACGCCAATCATGAGCACCCTGATGGAAGTCGGCTACGACAACGTCAAATCTCAGCAGACTGGCGATCGTAACAGCCAGTACAAAATCACCCTCGCGCAACAGTGGCAGGCTGGCGACAGCATCTGGTCCCGCCCGGCAATTCGTGTCTTCGCAACCTATGCCAAGTGGGATGAGGAGTGGGGCTACGTCAAAAAGGGTAACGACGTAACCAAATATGCAGCCGCAACGAACTCTGGTATCAGCACCACCAGCCGTGGTGACAGCGATGAGTGGTCCTTCGGTGCTCAGATGGAAATCTGGTGGTAATTCAGCACTAACCTGACGTAAAGACCGAAAGAGGGGCGTAAGCCCCTCTTGATTACGGTTTAGCGCGCTATTGCCTGGCCACCGCTGAACCCATGCTATCTGAGGTGATAACAATGAAAATGAAGAAAAGTCTCGTTGCCCTTTGTTTATCTGCAGGGTTATTTGCCAGCGCGCCTGGCATCAGCCTGGCCGATGTGAATATTGTTCCGCAGAACACCACCGCGGCGCCTGCTATTCCCACTGCTGCGTTGCAACAGTTAACCTGGACGCCTGTTGATCAATCCAAAACTCAGTCCACGCAGCTTGCGAGCGCGGGCCAGCGTTTGGATGTTGCTGGAATTACCGGTCCGGTCGCGGCCTGGAGCGTACCGGCCAATATTGGCGAGTTAACTCTGACGCTAACCAGTGAAGTAAACAAACAAACCAGCGTATTTGCGCCAAACGTCTTAATTCTTGATCAGAACATGACGCCATCTGCGTTCTTCCCCAGCAGCTATTTCACCTACCAGGAGCCCGGCGTAATGAGTGCCGATCGCCTGGAAGGCGTAATGCGTCTGACGCCAGCGCTGGGCCAGCAAAAGCTTTATGTTCTGGTCTTTACGACGGATAAAGACCTCCAGCAGACCACGACCCTGCTTGATCCGGCAAAAGCCTATGCCAAGGGGGTCGGTAACGCCGTTCCCGATATTCCGGACCCGATCGCGCGTCATACCACCGATGGTCTGTTGAAATTGAAAGTCAAAACCAGCTCGTCCTCCAGTGTGTTGGTCGGGCCGCTGTTCGGTTCTTCCGGCCCTGGCCCTGTCACTGTCGGCAATACCGCAGCGCCTGCGGTGACTTATGCTGCTCCGGCAGCAGCGGTTGCCGCTCCTGCGCCGCAGCCGGTGAAGAAAAGTGAGCCGATGCTGAACGACACCGAAAGCTATTTTAATCAGGCGATTAAGGATGCCGTGGCGAAAGGCGATGTCGATAAAGCGCTGAAGCTGCTTGATGAAGCTGAACGTCTGGGATCCAAATCAGCCCGATCCACCTTTATCAGCAGTGTAAAAGGCAAGGGGTAAACATCTCCCCACATTGTTGATTTTGCAACAACTGGTGCGTCTCCTGGCGCACCTTTTTTTATCCTTCAGTGCGAATTGTTACGCTTATGTTGCTCTGCCGATCACTTAATTGTGTTTGCTCACCCCGTAATGCCTTTTCTGCGATACAATGCCTTTAGGTTATAAATCGGAGAGTAAGGCATGCCACACCCTGCGTTAACGCAACTGCGTGCGCTGCGTTATTTTGATGCGATCCCGGCGCTGGACCCGCAACTGCTCGACTGGTTGTTACTGGAAGATTCCATGACCAAACGTTTTGAGCAGCAGGGCAAAGAAGTCACCGTCACGTTGATTCGCGAAGCGTTCGTTGGGCAAAATGAGGTGGCTGAAGAACTGACGCTGCTGCCTAAAGAGTCCCGCTATTGGTTACGCGAAATCCTGTTATGCGCGGATGGTGAACCCTGGCTTGCCGGGCGTACCGTGGTGCCTGAATCCACCCTGTGTGGCCCTGAACTGGCCTTACAAAACCTGGGGAAAACCCCGCTCGGACGCTACCTGTTTACGTCATCGACATTGACCCGAGATTTTATTGAGATTGGCCGCGATGCAGCGCTGTGGGGGCGTCGTTCCCGCCTGCGGCTGAGCGGTAAGCCGTTGATGCTTACCGAGCTTTTTCTGCCTGCATCGCCGTTGTACTGAGAGGAAGATAAAGATGGAGTGGAGTCTGACGCAGAATAAGCTGCTGGCGTTTCACCGCTTGATGCGTACGGATAAGCCAATCGGCGCCTTACTGCTGCTCTGGCCTACGCTGTGGGCATTATGGGTAGCAACCCCTGGTATGCCGCAACTGTGGATCCTGGCGGTTTTTGTCGCCGGCGTATGGTTAATGCGCGCTGCCGGATGCGTGGTGAATGACTATGCCGACAGGAAGTTTGACGGCCACGTTAAGCGTACCGCGAATCGACCACTGCCGAGCGGGGCTGTCACCGAGAAAGAAGCCCGAACGCTGTTTGTCGTACTGGTATTGCTGGCCTTCCTGCTGGTATTGACGCTCAATACGATGACCATTTTGTTGTCCGTTGCGGCACTAGCGCTGGCGTGGGTTTACCCGTTTATGAAGCGCTATACGCATCTGCCGCAGGTGGTGCTGGGGGCGGCGTTTGGCTGGTCGATCCCGATGGCGTTCGCCGCCGTGAGCGAGTCTGTACCGCTGAGCTGCTGGCTGATGTTCCTCGCCAATATCCTCTGGGCGGTGGCCTATGATACGCAGTATGCAATGGTTGACCGCGATGATGACCTGAAGATCGGTATTAAATCGACCGCGATTCTGTTCGGCCAGAACGACAAGCTGATTATTGGTATTCTGCAGGTGGGCGTGCTGGTGCTGATGGCGCTGGTGGGCTGGTTAAACGGGTTGGGGCTGGGCTATTACTGGTCTCTGTTAGTGGCTGGGGCGCTGTTTGTGTATCAGCAGAAACTGATCGTCAACCGTGAACGTGACGCCTGCTTTAAAGCGTTTATGAACAATAACTATGTTGGTCTGGTGCTGTTCTTAGGCCTGGCAATGAGCTACTGGCATGTTTGAGTTTGGCTTAGCCTGCAAAATAAAAACCGGTCATTTCGACCGGTTTTTTTATGCTTACTCGCCTTGTGTGGCGCTCTCGATGGTCAGACGCACATCCGACGTGACCAGTTCGGCCAGCATCTGATAGATCTTCATCGTCTCTTCCGGTTCGGCATCTCCGGTATCGCTGATATATCCTTCGTCACGCAGCGTCAGCACCAGAGAGCTGAACACGGCCTTGTCGAAGAATTCCGGCGCGTTAATGCCATGCAGGACGGAAAGACGCTGTGCCACGGTGCGGCTCTCTTTCTCCAGCGTACCACGGTTGATAGATGGGTTAGCGCTCAGCAGCCAGAAGGTAATAGCGTAGCGCTGCAACGTCTCACGAGCACCCGCCGCCAGCAGCTGTAGCGTACGGGAGCGGGCCGGATTGATATGCAGTTCGTCATCGTCCAGGGTGATGAGTCCCTGGCGCTGCATTTCGCTGGCCAGTTCGTCGATCACGCCAGCGAGTTCGTCACGCTCCCAGCGCAGGAACAGCTCCGCTTTCAGCATTGGGTATAGCGCTTCAATATGCTGCAGCAGCGCGGCGCGTGAAATATGACGATGCTGGGTTACGATGGCCGCCATTAACGAAGGCAGAACCAGCATATGCGCAATGTTGTTGCGGTAGTACGTCATCAATACCGCCTGCTCGCGCGGCAGAATGATGATGTCGCCAATGGTGTCTTTCTCGACCTCAAACTTGTTCATCTGCAAGGCATGGTCAATCAGTTCACTGGCGCTCTGCGCAGGAACCGTCGCATCCGGGGCATACGGTACGTTGCGCAGCAGACTCAGATAGCAATCGAGTTGTTCAGTCAACTGCTCACGGGTCAGAGAGCGCTGGCGGGAAGCCAGTAACGCGGTACAGCACAGGTTCATGGCGTTGGCCGCGCCTGCGTTGTTAATGCGTACCATCAGATCGGCGGCAATGTTATTTACCGTCGGCGTCAGCCAGGCTGGACGGATAGACTCGATAGGATCGATAGATTCACGCCACTCCGGCACATGCTGGTTGAGGTAAGTCATCAACGGCATCGGCTCGCCAAAGTTAACGTAACCCTGACCCAGATTACGCAGCTTGCTTAAGCCACGCAGCATTTGCGGCAGGCTCTCTTTCTCTTTCGTCGCGCCCCGCAGTTCTTTCGCATACGTGCCCACTTCCATGACGTGCTCGTAGCCGATGTAGATCGGTACGAGGGTAATCGGACGCGTACCGCCGCGCAGCATCGCCTGAATGGTCATCGACAGCGTGCCGGTTTTCGGGTCGAGCAAACGACCTGTTCGTGAACGACCGCCTTCGACAAAGTACTCAACCGAGTAGCCGCGGCTGAACAACTCGCCCAGGTATTCGCGGAAAACGGTGGAATAAAGCTTGTTGCCCTTGAAGGTACGACGAATAAAGAACGCGCCCAGGCGGCGGAAGATCGGACCTGCTGGCCAGAAATTCAGGTTGATGCCTGCCGCGATGTGCGGCGGAACCAGACCCTGATGATACAGCACGTACGACAGCAGCATATAGTCCATATGGCTGCGGTGGCACGGAACATAGACGATTTCATGGCCATCGTGCGCCAACTGGCGTACACGCTCTGCATTATGAACGTTAATTCCTTGATACAGACGGTTCCAGGTAAAGCCCAGAATGCGGTCTGTCAGACGGATCATCTCGTAGGAGAAGTTGGCGGCAATCTCTTCCATCAGCGCTATCGCATTTTGCTGCGCTTTTTCGTGGGAGATTTTTTTACTGCGCGCTTCATCTTCTACCGCGCGCGCGATAGCTTTTGAGGCCAACAGCTTGTTAAACAGATCCTGACGGGCAGGGAGGCGCGGACCGACTGCGGCCAGGCGCTGGCGAGCAAAGTGCATACGCGCTACGCGCGCCAGCTTCTGGGCGATAATTTTATCTGTACCGTGTTCATCCGCCATGCGACGCAGGGAAACCGACGGGGAGAAGCGGACAAAGCTGTCGCGACCCAGCCAGGACACAGCAAAGAATTTTTGTACGCCGTTCAGCATACGTAGCGGCGGGTTGACCTCGCCTTTTTCGCGCCCAGGCGCACGGCCAAACATCACCGAAACCGGCACCATCTGCACATCCAGGTCTGGATTGCTGCGATGCAAGTCGAGATAGTTATGGAACAGCTTAATAGACTCTTCTTTTGGCGTGTAATAGGTGAAGACACGTGGGCCGCCGTGAATAAACACGTAGCGCGGCAGTAGAGTTCCGTCTATCTCCAGCGGTTCCAGGGGATCCGGGAGATCGTGCGCCAGACATTGGGCGCGCAGCGTCAGCAAGTCTGCTTTGGAGTTGTACGGTAGGACGTACATAATGGGGCGAGAAGTATCGAGCCCCAATTCCGGTGCGGGTTCCGCCGGAATAGACTTGCTTTTTACCAGTACGCTTAATGGTAAATTCAGTAATTTGTAGTAAATTCGTGGCCAGCCGGACATAAACGATGTAAAGCCTCTGGTTAATAATGCAAATGCGCTGCAAGGATATCAGAAAGTTTAGTGAATTTCTGGTGTATCCGGTCATACTTCGCGCTGCTTTGCCACACCCTGAAACAAACGGGGTAACGTTACAATGACATTGACGCTAATAATGTAAAAAGGTTCTTTTTGATGGCCAATAATACCACTGGATTCACCCGAATTATCAAAGCTGCAGGCTATTCCTGGAAAGGTTTTCGCGCCGCATGGATTAATGAGGCGGCATTTCGCCAGGAAAGCGTTGCCGTTCTGCTAGGCGTTGCCATCGCCTGCTGGCTGGACGTCGACGCCATTACGCGCGTGTTGCTGATTGGTTCCGTGATGCTGGTGATGATCGTTGAAATTCTTAACAGTGCGATAGAGGCGGTGGTTGATCGTATCGGTTCCGAGTACCACGAACTGTCTGGTCGTGCGAAAGACATGGGGTCGGCGGCGGTATTGCTGTCGATTTTTGTCGCCTTGATCACCTGGGGCATCCTGTTGTGGTCGCATTTGCGATAAAGATTCCACAACTTCATCATTCTCCTGTTTTTTGTGCAGTTTGCGGTTCCAAAATCACCTTTAGCTGTATATACTCACAGCATAACTGTATATACACCCAGGGGGCGGAATGAAAGCGTTAACGGCCAGGCAGCAAGAGGTGTTTGATCTTATTAGAGATCACATTAGCCAGACAGGTATGCCACCGACGCGTGCGGAGATCGCGCAGCGTTTGGGGTTCCGTTCCCCAAACGCTGCTGAAGAACATCTGAAAGCGCTGGCGCGTAAAGGCGTGCTGGAAATTGTATCCGGCGCATCGCGTGGTATTCGTCTGTTGCAGGAAGAAGAAGAAGGTTTACCGCTTGTCGGGCGCGTTGCGGCAGGTGAGCCACTTCTGGCGCAGCAACACATCGAAGGCCATTATCAGGTCGATCCTTCACTGTTCAAACCGAACGCCGATTTTCTGCTGCGCGTCAGCGGTATGTCGATGAAAGACATCGGGATTATGGACGGTGATTTGCTGGCCGTGCATAAAACACAGGATGTGCGTAACGGTCAGGTTGTTGTCGCGCGCATTGACGACGAAGTGACGGTGAAGCGCCTGAAAAAACAGGGCAACAAGGTTGAACTCCTGCCAGAAAACAGCGAATTCAAACCCATTGTGGTCGACCTGCGCGAGCAAAACTTCACTATTGAAGGGCTGGCGGTAGGCGTCATTCGTAACGGGGAATGGCTGTAATACTCTGTTGAGTCCCTGTAGGCCGGATAAGACGTTTGCATCGCCATCCGGCAACTCGCCCGGTGGCACTGCGCTTACCGGGCCAGGGCAACATCTTCCAGTACGTCTAACTTTTTTTCAGGCTCTATTTCATGCCTTTCTTTACCTCCTCCGACAAAGCACTCTGGCGTCTTGCCTTACCGATGATCTTCTCCAATATCACCGTTCCCTTGCTGGGATTGGTCGATACCGCGGTCATTGGTCATCTGGATAGTCCGGTCTATCTTGGCGGCGTTGCCGTTGGCGCCACCGCGACCAGTTTTCTCTTTATGTTGCTGCTTTTTTTACGCATGAGCACCACAGGTCTTACCGCCCAGGCATTTGGCGCGAAAAATCCGCAGGCACTGGCGCGTGCGCTGGTGCAGCCGCTAATGCTGGCGCTGGGGGCGGGGCTGCTTATCGCACTGTTTCGGACGCCGATTATCGATCTGGCTCTGCATATTGTCGGCGGCAGTGAAGCCGTACTGGAGCAGGCCCGACGTTTCCTGGAAATCCGTTGGTTAAGCGCCCCCGCCTCGCTGGCGAATCTGGTACTGCTCGGCTGGCTGCTTGGCGTTCAGTATGCGCGGGCGCCGGTTATCCTGCTGATTGTCGGTAATGTTCTCAATATTGTGCTCGATTTATGGCTGGTGATGGGCCTGCATATGAACGTGCAGGGCGCGGCGCTGGCGACGGTCACCGCCGAATATGCCACCTTGCTGATCGGTCTGTTAATGGTACGCAAAGTCCTGCATATGCGCGGAATTTCGCTGGCAATGTTGAAACAGGCCTGGCGTGGCAATTTCCGCCGCTTACTGGCGCTTAACCGCGACATCATGCTGCGCTCGCTGTTGCTACAGCTCTGTTTCGGTGCCATTACGGTGCTGGGCGCGCGCCTGGGGAGCGATATCATTGCGGTAAATGCCGTTCTGATGACCCTGCTGACCTTTACCGCCTACGCGCTGGACGGGTTTGCCTACGCCGTTGAAGCGCATTCTGGTCAGGCCTATGGTGCACGGGATGGCAGCCAGTTACTGGATGTCTGGCGCGCAGCCTGCCGACAGTCCGGTCTCGTGGCGATTCTGTTTTCGCTGGTTTATGCCCTGTTTGGCGAGCACATTATAGCGTTGCTGACCTCGCTCCCGCAGATTCAACTGCTGGCCGATCGTTATCTTATCTGGCAGGTGATTTTGCCGCTGGTTGGCGTCTGGTGTTATTTGCTGGACGGTATGTTTATCGGCGCAACACGGGCTGCAGAAATGCGCAACAGCATGGCCGTTGCCGCCGCGGGATTCGCATTAACGTTACTGGCTTTACCGCTGCTGGGTAACCACGGTTTGTGGCTGGCACTCACTGTGTTTCTCGCCCTGCGCGGGCTTTCGCTGGCCTTTATCTGGCGACGTCACTGGCGCAACGGGACGTGGTTCGTTGAAGCCTGACGGTTAAAAATTCTGAATAGTGAATCGAATGCCGAATCAGTGACTACACTTATTCTCACGTCCAGCAGAAAAGATAGCGGAGTTGGACGAGATACTCTGGCTATTCACAACCTAACGATGAGGATTTGATGATGAATAAAGACGAAGTCGGCGGCAACTGGAAACAGTTCAAAGGTAAAGTGAAAGAGCAATGGGGCAAACTGACCGACGATGATATGACGGTCATTGAAGGCAAACGTGACCAACTGGTCGGTAAAGTCCAGGAGCGTTACGGTTATGCAAAAGATCAGGCGGAGAAAGAAGTCACTGACTGGGAAACCCGCAACGATTACCGCTGGTAATTAGTCCCCTCCTGAGAGTACAAGGATGTACGCTCTCTGGCTTAGCGACCGACTTTCTTTTTCACCAGAATTGAGTGGTCATGCTGACATTCGCCTGGATGGCGACAGGCTTCAACCTCCACGCATGCCGGGCACAGCCCGTGAGCTTCAATCACGTTATGCCGCAGAGCAAAACCCATTTTTGCCGCCAGCATATGCATGATGTCTTCCACACCTTCCGCACACTCTTCTTTTACCACGCCACAGCGATCGCAAATAAACATCGCAGAACTGTGGGTCGGTTGATCGAACAGGTGACACAGCACGTAGCTGTTGGTCGATTCCACTTTATGTACAAAACCTTGTTCCAGCAGAAAATCGAGCGCACGATAAACGGTCGGTGGCTTGGCCTGCGGCTCGGTTTCCCGTAGCAGGTCGAGCAGGTCATAAGCGCTAATAGCGCCTTCCTGCAGGCTCATCAGGCGCAGCACTTCGAGGCGCTGTGGCGTTAGCCGCACGTTGCGTTGCGCACAGAGTTTTTCAGCTTGAGCCAATAACTCCTGCGTGGTGGTTTTGTCCATTTGGCGCCTCGATTTGTGTGAAAGGTTAATCCCTTACTTTATCATGTTCTGCTTAAAACGCCGAGATCCGCCGCTGTGTGCTATACCTGACGCATCGTATTCTGGAGAATCCACATGAAAAGACCCGACTGTATTCGCCACTGGCGAGAGGTGGAGGGGGCTGATGACTCCACCTACCCCGACAGCAATGAACTTTTTGCTATTGGCGCGCCGCTTGCCCGTAAACTGGGGTTAGGAAGACTAGGTATTCATCATGAACGCCTGCCGTCGGGGCGTCGCACATCTTATCCTCATGCCGAAAGCGATGAAGAAGAGTTTATCTATGTGCTGGAAGGTTATCCGGAAGCCTGGATTAACGGCTATTTATGGAAGCTCGAACCTGGCGACAGCGTCGGTTTTCCGGCAGGAACCGGGGTGTGCCACACCTTTATCAATAACACCAGTGAAGAGGTGCGCTTGCTGGTCGTGGGTGAGGCAAACAAAAAATATAATCGCATTTATTACCCGCTTAACCCGGTCTATGCCGCCACGCGCGAGGATCGCTGGGTTGACCATCCGCCGCAGTTTTTTGGCCCACATGACGGCAAGCCGGGGCGCAAATAACGCTCTGTGAGAATATGCTGTGCGAGCCACGATGATGGGGCGCACTATCGCATCGGTCTATGCTATAGTAGCGCCCCTTTTTTAACCGGATGCTTGAATATTCGCCATGCTGCCTGAATCTCAGTCTACCGCTTTTCCCGCTCATCGTTTTTCTATCGCGCCGATGCTCGACTGGACGGACAGACATTGCCGCTACTTTTTGCGCTTACTGTCCCGCCAGACGCTGCTGTATACGGAGATGGTGACCACCGGAGCGATCATTCATGGTAAAGGCGATTATCTGGCGTATAGCGAAGAAGAACATCCGCTCGCGTTGCAACTGGGCGGGAGCGATCCGGCTGCGCTGGCGCAGTGTGCGAAGCTCGCTGAACAGCGGGGCTATGACGAAATTAACCTCAACGTGGGTTGTCCTTCCGACCGCGTACAGAATGGCATGTTTGGCGCCTGTCTGATGGGGAATGCGCAACTGGTCGCCGATTGCGTCAAGGCGATGCGCGATGTGGTGTCGATTCCGGTGACGGTGAAGACCCGAATCGGCATTGATGATCAGGACAGCTACGAATTCCTGTGCGATTTCATCAACACGGTATCTGGCAACGGCGAATGCGAGATGTTCATCATTCACGCCCGCAAGGCCTGGCTGTCCGGGTTAAGCCCGAAGGAAAACCGCGAGATCCCACCGCTGGATTATGACCGTGTTTATCAGTTAAAGCGTGATTTCCCGCATCTGACGATGTCGATCAACGGCGGTATTAAATCGCTGGAAGAAGCGAAAAAGCATCTGCAACATATGGATGGCGTGATGGTGGGGCGTGAAGCCTATCAAAATCCCGGAATTCTGGCGTCGGTCGACCGCGAAATTTTTGCTGCCGCTACTCATGATGCCGATCCGGTCGCCGTGGTGCGTGCCATGTACCCATATATTGAGCGTGAACTGAGTCAGGGCACTTATCTGGGGCATGTGACGCGCCATATGCTGGGACTGTTTCAGGGAATCCCCGGCGCACGTCAGTGGCGTCGTTACCTGAGTGAGAACGCGCATAAAGCCGGAGCCGATATTAACGTCCTGGAATATGCTTTGAAGCTGGTGGCCGATAAGCGTTAGTTTCTCACTAAAAGTTAGTTAATTTCACCACACCCTGTGCGTTGTCACAGGGTGTTTTGTTTTATAAATCAGTACATTAACTTTGGCATGTTTCTTGTAAAGGAATGAAGAGTATTTTATTTCGGGAGAGAGTCATGCTGGAACTACTTTTTGTGATTGGATTTTTTATCATGCTGATGGTCACCGGCGTCTCGTTGCTGGGGGTGCTGGCCGCGCTGGTGGTAGCCACCGTCGTCATGTTTTTGGGCGGGCTATTTGCCTTGATGATTAAACTGTTGCCCTGGCTGTTACTGGCCGTTGCCGTGGTGTGGGTGATCAAGGCGATAAAAGCGCCAAAAGTCCCACAGTATCAGCGCAATAACCGCCGATTTTACTAAGGTATTGAGTGGTCCGTCACAACCTGAAACATTGCCTTTAGAACCAAATAGGAATTGATTATCAAATCTGTCACTATTGCCTGGTTAACGAATTCATCGAGCTGTACCCTACATACAGCCGAACTAAAAAAAAGAAAGGGCTTCCTGCGGGAAGCCCTAATTCTTTACGGGATTAGCAGACTCGATCCCTGCGTGGCGCGACTTTCCAGCACTTCATGAGCACGCTGCGCGTCGTGCAGCGCAAATGTCTGACCAGGTGCGACATCCACTTTGATCACCCCGCTGGCAATCAGCGAGAACAGCTCATTGCTGGCTTCGGTTAATTCATGGTGGTTGGTGATGTAACCCTGGAGCGAAGGGCGGGTCACGTACAGCGAACCTTTCTGATTCAGAATCCCTAAATTTACACCTGTCACGGGTCCGGACGCGTTGCCAAAACTGACCATCAGTCCGCGACGCTGCAGACAATCGAGAGACGCCTCCCAGGTATCTTTCCCCACCGAGTCGTACACCACCCGCACTTTTTTACCGCCGGTGATCTCTTTTACCCGCTCAACAATGCTTTCTTCACGATAGTTAATTACCTGCCACGCGCCGGCCTGCTGCGCAATTTGCGCTTTTTGCGCATTGCCGACGGTGCCAATCAGTTTCGCTCCCAACGCTTTCGCCCACTGACAAGCGATCAGACCGACGCCACCTGCGGCTGCGTGGAATAAAAATGGTTCGTCAGGCTGGATTTCATAGGTTTTGCGCAACAGGTAAAAAACGGTCAGCCCCTTCAGAAACGAGGCGGCTGCCTGTTCAAACGAGATAGCGTTAGGCAGAATAGCGGCTTTATCAGCCGGCACGTTATGCACTGAGCTGTAAGCGCCAAGCGCAGACTGAGCATACACCACGCGATCGCCAGCTTTGATGTGCGTCACTTTGCTGCCAACTTTGCTGACCACGCCTGCGGCTTCGGTACCCAGACCGCTGGGCAGAGAAGGCGGCGGATAAAGACCACTGCGGATGTAGGTGTCGATGTAGTTGATCCCTATCGCTTTATTCTCGACCTGGATTTCGTTTTCCGCCGGGTCAACCGGCGTAAACTCCACAGCCTTGAGTACATCAGGCCCACCATGCTTGTGAAATTCAATACGTGTTGCCATGCTTCCTCCAAAAGAAATGTGGTAATCTTTCGACCCAATCATTATCTCGGTAACTCCATTCACTATGGCAGGAAATAAACCCTTCAACAAACAACAGACTGATGCTCGTGAGCGCGATCCCCAGGTCGCCGGGCTGAAAGTACCGCCGCACTCGATTGAAGCGGAACAGTCGGTGTTGGGCGGTTTAATGCTGGATAACGAACGCTGGGATGACGTGGCCGAACGCGTGGTCGCGGAGGATTTTTATACCCGCCCGCACCGGCATATCTTTACGGAAATGCATCGCCTGCAGGAGATGGGAAAACCCATCGATCTGATTACCCTGGCAGAGTCGCTGGAGGTTCAGGGCCAACTGGACAGCGTCGGCGGTTTTGCGTACCTGGCTGAGTTATCGAAAAATACGCCAAGTGCGGCCAACATTAGCGCTTATGCGGATATCGTCCGCGAACGTGCCGTTGTCCGTGACATGATTTCGGTCGCGAACGAAATTGCGGAAGCCGGATTCGATCCGCAAGGACGTTCCAGTGAAGACCTGCTGGATCTCGCGGAGTCTCGCGTCTTTAAAATCGCTGAAAGCCGCGCCAACAAAGACGAAGGCCCGAAAAACATTACCGATGTGCTCGACGCTACCGTCGCGCGTATCGAGCAGCTATTCCAGCAGCCGCACGACGGTGTCACCGGGGTGAACACCGGTTATGACGACCTCAACAAAAAAACCGCTGGTTTGCAGCCGTCAGACCTCATCATCGTCGCCGCGCGTCCGTCGATGGGTAAAACGACATTTGCAATGAACCTCGTCGAAAATGCGGCGATGTTGCAGGATAAGCCGGTTCTTATCTTTAGTCTTGAAATGCCCTCAGAGCAGATCATGATGCGTTCCCTGGCCTCGCTTTCACGCGTAGACCAGACAAAAATTCGTACTGGTCAACTGGATGACGAAGACTGGGCGCGAATTTCCGGAACAATGGGTATTTTGCTGGAGAAACGAAACATCTATATTGATGACTCCTCCGGCCTGACGCCAACGGAAGTGCGTTCGCGTGCCCGTCGTATCGCCCGTGAACACGGCGGTATCGGACTTATCATGATCGACTACCTGCAGCTGATGCGCGTGCCGTCGCTTTCCGACAACCGTACGCTGGAAATTGCTGAAATTTCCCGCTCGCTGAAAGCGTTAGCGAAAGAACTGCATGTGCCGGTGGTGGCGCTGTCGCAGCTTAACCGCTCTCTGGAACAACGCGCCGACAAGCGTCCGGTCAACTCAGATCTGCGTGAATCCGGCTCCATCGAGCAGGATGCCGACTTAATCATGTTTATCTATCGTGATGAGGTTTATCACGAAAACAGCGACTTAAAAGGCATCGCCGAAATTATTATTGGTAAGCAGCGTAACGGTCCGATCGGAACGGTTCGCCTGACTTTTAACGGACAGTGGTCGCGATTCGACAACTATGCGGGCCCACAATACGACGACGAATAAATCTCCGTCATCCTTCATGCTGCAGATGCGTTGACTTCGCCCGTTCACCCCGGTCACTTAGTTTACTAAGCTTCCGGGGATTCTCAGGCTTGTCGCCTTTCTGCAACACGAATGATTTAGGAGATTCTTTTATTAAGGAATACACATGCAAGCGGCAACTGTAGTTATTAACCGCCGCGCTCTGCGACACAACCTGCAACGTCTGCGTGAACTGGCTCCTGCCAGTAAACTGGTTGCGGTCGTGAAAGCGAACGCTTACGGCCATGGTCTGTTAGAGACCGCGCGAACGCTCCCCGATGCGGACGCTTTTGGTGTCGCTCGTCTTGAAGAAGCCCTGCGGCTGCGCGCGGGTGGGATCACACAGCCTATCCTGTTGCTGGAAGGTTTTTTCGATGCCACCGATCTGCCGACTATCTCCGCGCAGCGTCTGCATACCGCCGTACACAACCTGGAGCAGCTCGAGGCCCTGGAGGCCGCAAAACTGGCTGAGCCGGTCACCGTCTGGATGAAACTCGACACGGGCATGCACCGCCTGGGCGTGCGTCCTGAGCAGGCCGAGGCGTTTTATCAGCGCCTGACGCAATGTGAAAATGTGCGCCAGCCGGTCAATATCGTCAGCCACTTTGCACGCGCGGACGAGCCTGAGTGTGGCGCGACTGAAAAGCAGCTCGATATCTTTAATAGCTTCTGTGAAGGCAAACCGGGGCAGCGTTCGATTGCCGCATCCGGTGGTATTCTGCTGTGGCCGCAATCTCACTTCGACTGGGCGCGTCCGGGGCTGATTCTGTACGGTGTATCACCGCTGGAAAACCACTCTATCGGTGCCGATTTTGGCTGCCAGCCGGTGATGTCGCTAACCTCCAGCCTGATTGCGGTGCGTGATCACAAAGCGGGCGAACCGGTCGGCTATGGCGGTACCTGGCAGAGCGAGCGCGACACGCGTTTAGGCGTGGTGGCGATGGGTTATGGTGATGGTTACCCGCGTGCGGCGCCGTCTGGAACACCGGTGCTGGTCAATGGCCGTGAAGTGCCGATCGTTGGTCGCGTCGCGATGGATATGATCTGCGTCGATTTAGGCCCTGAGGCACAGGATAAGGCCGGTGATTCAGTGATTCTTTGGGGTGAAGGTTTGCCCGTGGAACGCATTGCTGAAATGACGAAAGTAAGTGCTTACGAACTTATCACGCGCCTGACCTCAAGGGTGGCGATGAAGTATATCGATTAAGTTCATGATATGCCGGACAGGCGGGAACACCGCCATCCGGCAATATGCTCGCCAACTGCAACATCCTCTCGATCTTCTTCCGCTTCCGGTTTATTGTGTTCTTATCCTCTGCCTGTAAACCTGGAGAACCACCTCGTGTTTCAAAAAGTTGACGCCTACGCTGGCGACCCGATTTTATCGCTCATGGAGCGATTCAAAGAAGATTCACGTAGCGACAAAGTGAACCTCAGCATTGGTCTGTACTACAACGAAGACGGCATTATTCCTCAGCTTAAAGCGGTGACGGAGGCGGAAGCCCGACTCAATGCCCAACCGCATGGCGCTTCGCTGTATCTACCGATGGAAGGTCTGAACACGTATCGTAATACCATTGCGCCGCTGCTGTTTGGCGCGGATCATCCGGTTCTCCTGCAACAGCGTGTCGCAACCATTCAGACGCTGGGTGGTTCCGGGGCGCTAAAAATTGGCGCAGACTTCCTGAAACGCTATTTCCCTGACTCTGGCGTATGGGTCAGCGATCCAACATGGGAAAACCATATCGCGATTTTTGAAGGGGCTGGATTCGAAGTGAGTACTTACCCCTGGTATGACAATGAAACCAACGGGGTACGTTTCAATGACCTGCTGGCGACGCTGAATACCTTACCAGCGCGCAGCATCGTGCTGCTGCATCCGTGCTGCCATAACCCGACCGGTGCAGATTTAACCCCTGCGCAATGGGATGCCGTTATTGAGATTCTGAAATCGCGCGATCTGATCCCGTTCCTCGACATTGCCTATCAGGGCTTTGGCGGCGGAATGCAAGACGATGCTTACGCGATCCGCTCTATAGCCAGCGCCGGATTACCCGCTCTGGTCAGTAACTCATTTTCTAAAATTTTCTCTTTATACGGCGAGCGCGTCGGTGGGCTGTCTGTGGTATGTGAAGACGCCGATGCGGCAAGCCGCGTTCTGGGGCAATTAAAAGCGACCGTACGTCGTAACTACTCCAGCCCGCCGAACTTTGGTGCGCAGGTGGTCGCTACGGTACTGGGTGATGACGCGCTGAAAGCCAGTTGGCTGGCGGAAGTCGAAGAGATGCGTACCCGCATTCTGGCAATGCGCCAGGAGCTGGTTAACGTGCTGAGCGCTGAAATCCCTGGTCGTAACTTTGACTATCTGCTGCAACAGCGCGGAATGTTCAGCTATACGGGGCTTAGCGCCGCTCAGGTCGATCGCCTGCGTGATGAGTTTGGTGTGTACCTGATTGCCAGTGGTCGTATGTGCGTGGCCGGATTGAATCACGCTAACGTGCAGCGCGTGGCGAAGGCCTTTGCTGCCGTTATGTAACAATCCGGTTTGCCGGATGGCGGCGTCAACGCTTTATCCGGCCTACAAGAGCATTGGATTTTTTCGTTTGTAGGCCGGATAAGCGTAACGCCATCCGGCACGCTTTTCTGTGTGATCGTGCTCTTTTTCTGTAACAAAACCAGAGAAAATCCTTCCTTTCCCTTCCCTCAGGGGGTAAGGTCAGATAGTTTTTTGACCAGTTGTTAATAAAAAAATGATAACTAACTGACTACTTAGGGAAAAATATGCGCAAGTTTACGTTGGCACTGAGTGCCGTTTGTTTATTGTTCACGTTAAATCAGCCTGCTCAGGCATTAGTTTCTTCTCCCTCGCAGCTCAATCCAGGCACCAACGTTGCAAAACTCGCCGAGCAGGCCCCCATTCACTGGGTTTCCGTGGCGCAAATTGAAAACAGTCTGACTGGACGCCCGCCGATGGCCGTCGGGTTTGATATCGATGATACAGTCCTTTTTTCCAGTCCGGGCTTCTGGCGCGGTAAGAAAACGTACTCTCCGGACAGTGAAGATTACCTGAAGAATCCGGCTTTCTGGGAGAAAATGAACAACGGCTGGGACGAGTTCAGTATTCCAAAAGAAGTGGCGCGCCAGTTAATTGATATGCATGTGCGTCGTGGCGATAGCATTTTCTTCGTCACCGGACGTAGCCCGACGAAGACTGAAACGGTATCGAAAACGCTGGCTGATAACTTTCACATCCCGGCCGCTAATATGAATCCGGTCATTTTTGCCGGCGACAAGCCGGGCCAGAACACCAAAACGCAGTGGTTACAGGATAAAAACGTGCGCATGTTCTACGGCGATTCTGACAATGACATCACCGCCGCTCGCGACGTGGGTATTCGCGGTATTCGTATTTTACGTGCTTCCAACTCCACCTATAAACCGCTACCCCAGGCTGGCGCGTTTGGTGAAGAGGTGATCGTAAATTCTGAGTATTAAAGGCGCAGGCTGCTGTTTGGTGGTTTTTTAAACAAATTTGCGTTACTGGCTTTTACCTTTTGCGGACTTGCTGCACACTGAATAAAAGATGTTCTCATTAGGCGAGTGCTGGTAAGGGGAATGAAGATGACGAATTCGGAGTTGCTGCAATACTGCATGGCAAAAACGGGCGCGGAGCAGAGCGTGCACAGTGACTGGAAAGCCACACAAATCAAAGTCGAAGATGTACTCTTTGCCATGGTAAAAGAGGTAGAAGAACGCCCGGCGGTCTCTCTGAAAACCAGCCCTGAACTGGCGGAATTACTGCGTCAGCAGCATAGCGATGTACGACCAAGCAGGCATCTGAATAAAGCGCACTGGAGCACGGTGTATCTGGACGGCTCGCTGCCGGATTCGCAGATTTATTATCTGGTTGATGCCTCTTATCAGCTGGCGGTAAACACGCTGCCGGAAGATAAACGTCGGATATTGGCGCAGCCCTGATCTGTTTCGCCGGATGCGGCGCAAGCGCCTTATCCGGCCTACAAGAAATTATGCATATTCTGTAGGCCAGATAAGTGTTGCGCAATTACAACAGCGGTTTGAGGAAGCGGGCCGTGTGTGAAGCTTCACACTCAGCGACCGTTTCTGGCGTGCCGGAGACCAGAATTTCCCCGCCGCCGCTACCGCCTTCCGGACCGAGATCGACAATCCAGTCAGCGGTTTTGATTACGTCCAGATTGTGCTCAATCACCACGATGGTGTTGCCCTGATCGCGCAACTGATGCAGCACGTCCAGTAACTGCTGAATATCCGCAAAATGCAGACCGGTGGTCGGTTCATCAAGGATATACAACGTCTGCCCGGTACCGCGTTTTGACAGTTCGCGCGCCAGCTTCACGCGCTGCGCTTCGCCGCCGGAGAGCGTAGTGGCCGACTGGCCGAGACGGATATACGTCAGGCCCACGTCCATCAGCGTTTGTAGCTTACGCGCCAGCGCCGGGACGGCATCGAAGAACTCGCGTGCTTCTTCAATGGTCATATCCAGCACTTCGTGGATGGTCTTGCCCTTGTACTTAATCTCCAGCGTTTCGCGGTTATAGCGCTTGCCTTTACACTGGTCGCACGGCACGTAGATATCCGGCAGGAAGTGCATTTCAACTTTGATCACGCCGTCGCCCTGACAGGCTTCACAGCGTCCGCCGCGAACGTTAAAGCTGAAACGACCCGGCGTGTAACCGCGCGCGCGGGACTCTGGTACGCCAGCAAACAGTTCGCGCACCGGCGTAAACACACCGGTGTAGGTTGCCGGGTTGGATCGCGGAGTACGACCAATCGGGCTTTGGTCAATGTCGATCACTTTGTCGAAATGTTCCAGGCCCTGAACATCGCGGTACGGCGCAGGTTCAGCCAGCGTGGCGCCGTTCAGCGCTGTCTGCGCAATCGGGAACAGCGTGTCGTTGATCAGCGTCGATTTACCGGAACCAGAAACCCCTGTAATGCAGGTGAACAGGCCAACCGGCAGCGTCAGGGTGACATCTTTCAGGTTGTTGCCGCGCGCGCCGGTAAGCTTCAGCACTTTTTCCGGATCGGCCGCCACGCGCTGTTTCGGTACTTCAATTTTACGCTTACCGCTCATGTACTGGCCGGTCAGCGACTCAGGCACCGCCATGATGTCGTCGAGCGTCCCTTCGGCAACCACCTGGCCGCCGTGAACGCCAGCGCCCGGGCCGATATCGATAACGTGGTCAGCGGCGCGGATCGCATCTTCATCGTGCTCGACCACAATCACGGTATTACCCAGATTACGCAGATGGATGAGCGTGCCCAACAGACGTTCGTTATCGCGCTGATGCAGACCAATAGACGGTTCATCCAGGACGTACATCACGCCGACCAGACCCGCGCCGATCTGGCTTGCCAGACGAATACGCTGGGCTTCGCCGCCGGAGAGCGTTTCCGCTGAACGCGACAGCGTCAGGTAGTTGAGGCCGACGTTGACCAGGAATTTCAGACGATCGCCAATCTCTTTAAGAATTTTCTCTGCAATCTTCGCTCGCTGACCGGCAAGCTTCAGGTTGTTGAAGAAATCCATCGCATGACCGATGCTCATGTCGGAAATTGCGGGCAGCGGCGTATTTTCAACAAATACGTGGCGGGCTTCCCGGCGCAAACGCGTCCCTCCACAGCTGGCGCACGGGCGGTTGCTGATGAATTTGGCTAATTCCTCGCGTACCGCGCTGGATTCCGTCTCTTTATAACGGCGCTCCATATTGTGCAATACGCCTTCGAACGGATGGCGACGTACGGACGTATCGCCGCGATCGTTCATGTATTTAAATTCGATATTCTCTTTACCGGAACCGTACAGCACCACTTTATGCACGGCGGGGTTCAGGCTGGCCCATGGGGCTTCGACGTCGAATTTATAGTGTTCCGCCAGTGACTTAAGCATCTGGAAGTAGTAGAAGTTGCGGCGATCCCAGCCGCGGATAGCGCCACCGGCCAGCGACAGTTCCGGGTTTTGAATCACCCGGTCAGGATCGAAATACTGTTGTACGCCGAGGCCGTCACAGGTCGGGCATGCGCCCGCCGGGTTGTTGAATGAAAACAGACGCGGTTCCAGTTCGCGCATGCTGTAGCCGCAGATCGGGCAGGCGAAGTTGGCAGAGAACAGCAGCTCTTCCGCTTTCGGGTCGTCCATATCGGCAACCACTGCCGTACCGCCGGACAGTTCCAGCGCGGTTTCAAACGATTCCGCCAGGCGCTGGGTGAGATCGTCACGTACTTTAAAGCGGTCAATTACCACTTCAATGGTGTGTTTCTTTTGCAGCTCAAGCTTGGGCGGATCGGACAGGTCGCACACTTCCCCGTCGATACGGGCGCGGATATAGCCCTGGCCTGCCAGGTTTTCCAGCGTTTTGGTGTGTTCGCCTTTACGCTCTTTAATTACCGGCGCCAGCAGCATCAGACGCTTGCCTTCCGGCTGCGACAGGACGTTGTCCACCATTTGACTCACTGTCTGCGCCGCCAGTGGAACGTCGTGATCCGGGCAGCGCGGTTCGCCAACGCGGGCAAACAGCAGGCGCAGATAGTCGTGAATTTCGGTAATCGTACCTACCGTGGATCGCGGGTTATGGGATGTCGATTTTTGCTCGATTGAGATGGCGGGAGACAGCCCCTCAATGTGGTCGACATCCGGCTTTTCCATCAGTGACAGAAACTGACGCGCGTACGCGGAAAGGGATTCAACGTAACGACGCTGTCCTTCGGCATACAAGGTGTCGAAAGCGAGCGAAGATTTGCCTGAGCCCGAAAGCCCGGTGACGACAATCAGCTTGTCGCGCGGGATGACGAGGTTGATGTTTTTGAGATTATGGGTGCGGGCGCCCCGAACTTCGATCTTATCCATTCATCTTTCCCGGATTAAACGCTTTTTTGCCTGGCTGCATGGTGCTACCGGCGATCACAAACGGTTAATTATGACACAACCTGACCTGAATGGATATACAGTATTGGAATGCAAAACGCAGGTGTCTGTGCAACAATGTCTATCCGGGGTTGTTTACTGGAATCGATCTCGCAACGTAGTAAAAGCGCTATTGGAAATGCTACAATCCCGCGCTTACACTTATTCAGTAACGTTTTTCAGGAGACACGATCATGGCCAGCAGAGGCGTAAACAAGGTGATTCTCGTCGGTAATCTGGGCCAGGACCCGGAAGTACGCTATATGCCGAATGGTGGCGCAGTTGCCAACATTACGCTGGCTACTTCCGAATCCTGGCGTGATAAAGCGACCGGCGAAATGAAAGAGCAGACTGAATGGCACCGTGTCGTGCTGTTCGGCAAACTGGCGGAAGTAGCCAGCGAATATCTGCGTAAAGGTTCTCAGGTCTATATCGAAGGCCAGCTGCGTACCCGCAAATGGACCGATCAGTCCGGCGTAGAAAAGTACACCACTGAAGTTGTGGTTAACGTTGGCGGCACCATGCAAATGCTGGGTGGCCGTCAGAGTGGTGGTGCTCCGGCAGGCGGCGGTCAGCAGCAGGGCGGTTGGGGTCAGCCTCAGCAGCCGCAGGGCGGCAATCAGTTCAGCGGCGGCGCGCAGTCTCGCCCGCAGCAGTCAGCTCCGGCAGCGCCGTCTAACGAGCCGCCGATGGATTTTGACGACGATATTCCGTTCTAATTTTTCTGCTTTATACGAAAAATTATGGCTACCTCAAAACAGGGGTAGCCATATGTGATTTTTTATCAGTTCAACACCATCGGCCAGTCTGGCGGTGTGTGGCTCATCACTTCAACCATCACATTTTCAATGTTCTTCCAGATTGCGGACATATCCACCAGGGTTATGCCGAGCAGCCCGGTTGCAAACCAGCAGGCGAAAACCAGTCCCAAACCGCTACTAATGACGGCCAGGCCAATATAATCTGATTTACGAAAACGGATATTGAGCGTGCTGGCTAAAAACATCAGCACCGCGCTGAGTAGCTGCCATCGCAGAAGAACCACGCCAGTTGTTATCGTTGCCATGAAAAAACGTCCTCAGAAAGTCTTGATGCCCATGACAGCGCGGGGGTGTTCACCGAGGGTGTAGTACTCTGGCTCTCGACGGGCAATAACACGAATGAAACATTGTTTCTGTTACATGAATTGTGTGAACTATATCACATTTGCTCGTTTGTTCACCAGTGTTAGAGGTTATTTTTGCAGGATAATAACCATGTTATTTGCATGGTTATTTTTAATAAAAAACGATAACAAATAATCTAATAAAAAGATGTATATGGATTACCTGTTATGTTTATCCTAAATTATTCGTTAAGAAATTTAATGAATTTCTTAAACGCGACCAGGATAATGCTCATAAAAAATTACTACTTATTGATAATAATGTTATGAAATAAGCATAACTTTGAGTTTGCCTTACGGAAAAATAATATCAGCATCATCTATTATCAGACTTTTACATAGAGAAGTCTGTTGCTAATAATGATAGATTCATGCAACTTAATCAGTCAGTGTTTATAGCATCCCGCCTAATGGGTTCTGGCATATACGAAACAGGGAAATAGGGCTGACATGAATCACAGTGCGCGACGCAAGATGCTGAAGTTCTTCGGAACATTCATGGTGGTATTGCTCCCCGTGGTGCTGGCGTTATGGTTTGCTCACATCCGGGCGATGTCCGAAACCCGTAATCAACTCAGCTCTTTTGCTCAACTGGTGTTAAATAAAACGGAATTGGTGATCCTCCAGGCTGATTTAGCGCGTGATATGGCCCAGTTGTATCAGGGTAAGATGTGTACCCCTGCCCATCAGAAAAGTATGCTGAATATTATTCGTGGTCGTTTATATATCAGTGAGCTAATTTATGCGCAGGGCGATCATTTTTTGTGCTCTACGTCAATGATGCCGCGAGTCCCATATATTATGGCGACAGCCGACTATAAACGCGCGCCAGACGTCTTCATCTATTACTACCGCGATACCCCCTTTTTCGCCGGCTATAAAATGACGTACATGCAACGAGGAAACTACGTTGTCGTCATCAATCCATTATCTTACAGCGAAGTCATGTCTGATGATCCGGATCTGTCCTGGGGAGTGTATGACACGGTAACGGACACCTTTTTCTCTGCCAGCGAAGGGGCGAATATTGCGCAGTTCTCGCCGCTGATAAGCGGTGAATCCTCAACATTCCAGCAGGGCGAGCGATTCTATACCATCGTACATTCAGAAAAACGCCCCATCGCGATTATTGTTTCGACCTCCGACGCTCGTGTTAATCAGATTTTCTATCATGAGGCGGCGTTAACGATCCCCTTTGGGATTATCTGCAGCATCCTGATACTGCTCATGTGGTGGCGTACGCGTCAGGAATACCTCTCTCCACGCCGCTTATTAAAACGTGCGATCAAGAAACGTCAGCTTTGTCTGTACTATCAGCCGATCATTGACATCAAAAATGGACAATGTGTCGGTGCCGAGGCTTTGCTACGCTGGCCAGGCTGTAACGGTGATGTGATGAGCCCGACGGAGTTTATTCCGCTGGCAGAAAAAGAGGGGATGATTGAGCAGATCACGGATTACGTTGTTGAGGAGGTCTTCAAAGATTTAGGGGCTTTTCTTTCGGCGAATCCTCAGTTGTATATCTCGATTAACCTCTCGGCTTCTGACTTTCATTCATCCCGGCTGATTGCTCTGATTGCCGAAAAAAACCATGAGTACTCCGTGGCGGCCCAGCAAATTAAAGTTGAGATGACGGAGCGCGGCTTTATCGATGTACATAAAATGACACCCATCATCCAGGCGTTTCGGCAGGCCGGTTTTGAAGTGGCGTTTGACGATTTTGGCACGGGATATTCCAACCTCCATAATTTGTCAGCGTTGAATATCGATATCCTGAAGATCGACAAATCCTTTATTAGCACGCTGGCCACTAACAGCACCAGTCACTTGATTGCCGAACATATCATCGAGATGGCGCAAAGCTTAAACCTGAAGACGATTGCGGAAGGGGTGGAAACGGCGGAGCAAATCGGGTGGTTGCTTGAACACGGCGTACAGTATTGCCAGGGCTGGTATTTTGCGAAGGCGCTGCCGCCGCAGGAGTTCATGCATTGGATAAAACGCTCGCCCGCCATACTGACGCAGAGCGGGCAATAATTTTACAGGCGGTGGCGGTAATCGCTGGGAGTACGATCAAACTCTCGGCGAAATACGCGCGAGAAGGTTTGCTGCGATACATAGCCAAGATCCATCGCAATATCGAATATAGGCCGTTCGGTCGTCCGTAGTTCAACGGCGGCCAGCAGAAGCCGACGTTGGCGGATGTAGTCACCCAGCGTCTGACGCATCACCGTGCGGAACATTCTCTGCAAATACCACTTTGAGTAACCTGATTTTTTCGCAACCGCCTCAATGTTCAGCGGTTGATCGATATGTTCATCAATCCATTCAATAAGGGTCTGAATAATCTGCTGATGGGACATAGAGTTGCCTCTTTCTCAGTGTTCGATTCGTCGTTTTGTCTGTGGGCGAGTATAATTCCTCAAGTTAACTTGAGGTAAAGCGATTTATGGAAAAGAAATTACCCCGGATAAAAGCGTTGCTCACGCCAGGTGAAGTTGCAAAGCGTAGCGGTGTGGCGGTATCGACCCTGCATTTCTATGAAAGCAAAGGATTAATCAGCAGTATGCGCAACAGCGGTAATCAGCGTCGATACAAACGCGATGTGTTGCGTTATGTCGCGATTATCAAGATTGCCCAACGTATCGGCATTCCACTGGCCACGATCGGCGACGCGTTAGGTGTATTACCTGAAGGGCATTCGCTCAGTGCCAAAGAGTGGAAGCAGCTCTCTTCGCAATGGCGCGAGGAGTTAGACCGACGCATTCATACTCTGGTGGCGTTACGCGATGAGCTGGATGGGTGTATTGGCTGCGGCTGTTTATCCCGCAGTGATTGCCCGTTGCGTAACCCTGGCGATCAGCTTGGCGAGCAGGGGACCGGCGCGCGCCTGCTGGAAGATGATTGATTGGTTTAAAGTATGTGGCGGATATAACGGTGTAAAACTAAAGCGCCACAGAGGGCGCTTTAGTTTGGTTCCGGTCTTTGTCTTTCACTCTATCCCGTTGGTTCACGGGAGGGTTTCCCCCGACATCAACACCCCTCAGTCGAGCACGTTTGGGGAGGTTCCGGTCTGTGTTGATAATGTAAGTGTAAGCCACCCCTCTCTATTTGCCAGTGAATTGATTGCTTTTTAGCCAAAAATTTTTCCGCATCTTCATGCATTTTTTTGTGCGAGCAGGCGTGAAAAATAAATGCAAATCTTGTAATAACTCAGCGAAATTTGTTGCCAGATTGCGCATTGACGATAACGTTTGCGCATCGTCTGGCTATTTCTTGCGCATTATAAGAAGAAATGAGTAAAAAGCGGCAAAGTTCAGTTGAAAACCAACGTATGATCGCTGGATAATCGTTTGCTTTTTTTTATCACCCGTTTTTTATGCGCGGAGCTAAACGTTTGCTTTTTTGCGACACCCCTATTGACGCAAAGCTGGCACATGGAGAAATCGTTTAGCAGGCAGTGGATTGTCCACCACGCATAATGACGAAAAAATAAACTCTCAGGGGATGTTTTCTATGTCTACGCCTTCAGCGCGTACCGGCGGTTCACTCGACGCCTGGTTTAAAATTTCGCATCGCGGCAGTACCGTTCGTCAAGAAGTCGTTGCCGGATTAACGACGTTCCTGGCCATGGTCTACTCCGTTATCGTGGTTCCGGGGATGCTGGGTAAAGCCGGATTCCCGCCTGCCGCTGTGTTTGTGGCAACCTGTCTGGTTGCGGGCGTCGGTTCTATTGTGATGGGCCTGTGGGCGAACCTGCCGTTGGCGATTGGCTGCGCCATTTCGCTGACCGCGTTTACCGCATTCAGCCTGGTGCTGGGACAACATATTAGCGTGCCTGTGGCGCTGGGCGCGGTGTTCCTGATGGGGGTTCTGTTTACCATCATTTCTGCGACCGGTATCCGTAGCTGGATCCTGCGCAATCTGCCGCAGGGCGTTGCGCACGGTACGGGGATTGGTATCGGCCTGTTCCTGTTATTGATTGCGGCCAATGGCGTTGGTCTGGTGATTAAGAACCCGCTGGACGGCCTGCCGGTTGCGCTGGGTGACTTCGATACCTTCCCGGTGATTATGTCGCTGGTTGGTCTGGCGGTGATTATTGGTCTCGAAAAACTGAAAGTACCGGGCGGCATCCTGCTGACCATTATCGGTATCTCCATCGTCGGCCTGATTTTCGATCCTGCTGTGCATTTCTCCGGTATTTTTGCCATGCCGTCGCTGAGCGATGAAAACGGCAACTCGCTGATCGGCAGCCTGGATATTATGGGCGCACTGAACCCGATCGTACTGCCGAGCGTGCTGGCGCTGGTTATGACCGCGGTCTTCGATGCGACCGGAACCATCCGCGCGGTAGCCGGACAGGCGAATCTGCTGGATAAAGACGGACAAATTATCGATGGCGGCAAAGCGCTGACCACCGACTCCCTGAGCAGCGTGTTTTCTGGTCTGGTAGGGGCTGCACCGGCGGCGGTTTACATTGAATCCGCAGCGGGTACGGCGGCAGGCGGCAAGACCGGCCTGACGGCGATCACCGTTGGCGTATTGTTCCTGCTGATCCTGTTCCTTTCTCCGCTCTCTTATCTTGTTCCTGTTTACGCAACGGCGCCTGCGTTAATGTATGTGGGGCTGCTGATGCTGAGCAACGTGGCGAAAATCGACTTTGCTGACTTTGTCGACGCGATGGCGGGTCTGGTCACTGCTGTATTTATCGTCCTGACCTGTAACATCGTTACCGGCATTATGATTGGTTTTGCTACCCTGGTCATTGGTCGCATTGTCTCTGGCGAATGGCGCAAACTGAACATCGGTACGGTGGTAATTGCTATCGCGCTGGTGGCCTTTTACGCGGGCGGTTGGGCTATTTGATTTTGCTTCGATGACGCTCCTGAAAACGGGTGGCCCAGGCCGCCCGTTTTTATTTTCAGAACACACTCGTTGTCTTTTGCGATACTCTCAAGTAGATAGAATTAAGGCACGACGCCTTTATCATCAATCATAAGAAACATCGCAAACAGGGAACGCATGGAAATCTTTTTCACCATACTCATCATGACCCTTGTGGTCTCGCTGTCGGGGGTATTTACTCGCGTATTGCCCTTCCAACTCCCATTACCCCTTATGCAGATCGCCATCGGCGCCTTGCTGGCGTGGCCGACGTTTGGTTTGCATGTGGAATTCGATCCTGAGCTGTTTCTGGTGCTATTTATCCCGCCGCTGCTGTTTGCCGATGGCTGGAAGACGCCGACGCGTGAGTTTCTGGAGCACGGGCGAGAGATTTTCGGCCTTGCGCTGGCGCTGGTTCTGGTCACGGTGGTCGGGATTGGCTTTATGATTTACTGGCTGGTGCCGGGGATCCCTCTCATTCCTGCTTTTGCACTGGCTGCCGTGCTGTCGCCAACCGATGCCGTCGCCCTTTCCGGTATTGTGGGTGAGGGGCGCATCCCGAAGAAAATCATGGGTATCCTGCAGGGCGAAGCGTTGATGAACGACGCGTCCGGTCTGGTCTCGCTGAAATTTGCCGTTGCCGTGGCGATGGGCACGATGGTGTTTACCGTCGGCGGCGCGACGCTTGAGTTCTTCAAAGTGGCGGTTGGCGGCATCCTGGCCGGTTTTGTCGTCAGTTGGTTATACGGACGCTCCCTGCGTTTTCTTAGCCGTTGGGGCGGTGATGAGCCGGCAACGCAAATCGTCCTGCTGTTCCTGCTGCCGTTTGCGTCTTATCTGATTGCGGAACACATCGGTGTTTCAGGCATCCTCGCGGCGGTTGCTGCCGGGATGACGATTACCCGCTCTGGCGTGATGCGCCGCGCGCCGTTGGCGATGCGTTTACGTGCTAACAGCACCTGGGCGATGCTGGAGTTTGTGTTTAACGGCATGGTCTTCTTGTTGTTAGGACTGCAGTTGCCGGGCATTCTGGAGTCATCTTTGGCGGCGGCGGAAGTCGATCCGAACGTTGAAATCTGGATGCTGTTTACCGATATCGTGCTGATTTATGCCGCGCTGATGTTGGTACGTTTTGGCTGGCTGTGGACCATGAAGAAGTTCAGCCTGCGCTTCCTGAAGAAAAAGCCGATGGAGTTTGGCTCCTGGACGACGCGTGAAATCCTGATTGCCTCCTTTGCGGGAGTTCGCGGGGCCATTACCCTCGCCGGTGTGCTCTCCATTCCTCTGTTGTTACCGGACGGGAGCGGCTTCCCGGCGCGTTATGAGCTGATCTTCCTCGCCGCGGGCGTGATTCTGTTCTCGCTGTTTGTCGGCGTGGTGATGCTGCCGATTCTGCTACAGCATCTGGAAGTTGCAGACCACTCGCAACAGCAAAAAGAGGAGCGCATTGCCCGTGCTGCCACGGCGGAAGTCGCGATTGTCGCGATCCAGAAAATGGAGGAGCGTCTGGCTGCGGATAGCGAAGAGAACATTGATAATCAGCTACTGACCGAGGTGAGCTCCCGTGTCATTGGTAACCTGCGTCGTCGCGCCGATGGGCGAAACGATGTAGAAAGCTCAATGCAGGAAGAGAACCTGGAGCGACGTTTCCGCCTGGCGGCGCTGCGTTCAGAACGCGCCGAGCTTTATCATCTGCGCGCCACGCGTGAAATCAGCAATGAAACGCTGCAAAAGCTATTGCACGATCTGGATTTGCTGGAAGCGCTGTTGATTGAGAACCAATAAAAGGAAGCTCGTTGTAGGCCGGATAAGGCGTTAAGCCGCATCCGGCATTTTACGACTCCTGCGTTAACCAAAACCCTTCGCAGCATTTCAGCCACGCCTGGGCGCTGTGCGACAGATACACACCTTCGCGCCAAATCATGCCCAACTGCCAGCGTAAGTCGCTTTCCAGAGGGATCCAGCGCAGCGTTTGCTTATCCAACCGCTGGCAAATCGGCTCCGGTAAAATGGCGATCCCGACGCCGGCTTGCACCATTGCCGCCAGAAAATCCCACTGCCCGCTGCGCACAGCGATACGCGGTTTTACGTTGTGCTGGTTAAACAACTCAAGCAGTTGACGGCTCAACGCGAAATCTTCGTTGTAGATAAGCAGCGGATGCTCCGCCAGCGCTTCGGGGGAAATGGAGTCGCACGTTGTCCATTGACCGGAGCGGGGGACCAGCACGCAGAGCGGATGACTGAAAAGTGGTAAGGTCGCCAGACCGCTCTCTTCTTCAACCGGCAGCGCGGTCATCGCAACATCCAGATCGCCGTTCATCACCGCCTGCTGGACGGTTAAACCGCCAAATTCAGACACTTTCAGTTCCACGCCGGGATAACGCTGGCGAAAAAGGCTGATGGGGCCAGCCATCAACATACCCACCATGGGCGGGATACCGAGGCGCAGTATTCCCTTGTTGAGGTGATTAATGTCGCTGAGTTCTGCTTCGAGCTGGCGGAACTCGGCGAGGATCGCCAGGCCGCGTTCGAACACGACCTGGCCGGTATCGGTCAACAACAGCCGCCGTCCGTCGCGGATGAGCAACGTGCAATTAAGCTCGTCTTCAAGGTTCTTCAACATTTTGCTGATGGTGGGCTGGGTGACAAAGAGTTTCTCCGCTGCGCGGGTAAAGCTCTGCTGACGCACCACCTCAACAAAATATCGCAGCGTTCTGATATCCATGATTATTCCTTAAGACTATGCCTGCAATGATTTTAATTCATTTCAGTCCTGGACGGGGGCTCTCTATACTGGCGCTCTCTATTTTTTAAGGACATACCCTCATGGCTGTGGCGATAAGCCGCGTGACGCCTGCTGTTATTCATCGACTCCAGATCCCTGTTCAGGTTCTGTTGTACGCAGGTCTCTTTGTTTTTGCTCAATATCTTGTCTCCTGGCTGCATCTGCCGCTTCCTGCCAACCTGGTTGGGATGGTGCTGATGCTGGCGTTGATTGTCTGCCGGGTTATCCCGCTGAACTGGATCCGTGCAGGCGCTCGCTGGTTACTGGCTGAAATGCTGTTGTTTTTTGTCCCGGCGGTGGTCGCCGTCGTTAACTATACGCAACTGCTACTGGTTGATGGATGGCGTATTTTTGCCGTTATTGCGATAAGTACGATGATGGTGCTCGGCGCAACGGCATGGGTCGTGGATAAAGTGTATCGCTATGAAATGAGCAGGTTAAACCGTGAGTAATTTCCAGTTAAGCGTGCTGTGTCTGGTGATTACGCTGGGCATCTATTTTGCCAACAAGCGCCTGTATCGCCGCTTTCGTAAATTACCGCTGATGCCGTTAGTGCTTACTCCGGCGCTGTTGGTGCTGATGTTGGTCTTTGGACATATCTCCTGGCAAAACTATATTGGTGAATCGCACTGGCTGCTATGGCTGCTAGGTCCCGCAACCATTGCCTTCGCCGTTCCGGTTTATGACAACCTCGCCGTGATTAAACGTCACTGGATGTCGCTGACGGCGGGTGTGGTGACGGCGACACTGGTGGCGGTCACCAGTTCCGTCTGGTTAGCGCGCCTGTTTATGCTGCCTGATGAAATTCAGCGCAGTCTGGCGGTGCGGTCCGTTACTACGCCATTTGCGCTGGCGGCGGCAGAGCCATTGGGCGGTCAGCCGGATCTGGTGGCATTGTTCGTGGTCGTGACGGGCGTATTCGGGATGGCGGTCGGCGATGTGCTGTTTTTGCGGCTCTCTATTCGCGAAGGGATGGCGAAAGGCGCAGGTTTTGGCGCAGCATCGCACGGCGCAGGCACGGCTCGCTCATATGAGCTCGGCCAACAGGAGGGCGTAGTGGCTAGCCTGGTGATGATGCTTTCCGGCGTGGTGATGGTGCTGGTATCGCCGCTGGTCGCAAGGCTGATGTTCTGAGAAAGGCAGTAATCCTCCGGCCCGGAAGCCGGAGGAGAGGGAAGATTAGTGCGCGCGACCTTGTTCTACGCCATACCCAGTCTGGGAACGGATGAACTGAGCACGGAACTGCTCGCGTTCGCGGTTACCTTCTTCTGAGTTATCGGTGGCAGAGAAGAACCAGATCCCGAGGAACGCAACGCTGATGGAGAACAGCGCCGGATATTCATACGGGAAAATGGCTTTTTCGTGACCCAGGATTTGTACCCAAATTGTTGGGCCAAGCACCATCAGCACGACGGCCGTCAGCAGACCTAACCAGCCGCCCATCATTGCGCCACGCGTGGTCAGTTTTGACCAGTACATGGAGAGCAGAATGATGGGGAAGTTACAGCTGGCTGCGATAGCAAATGCCAGTCCCACCATGAAGGCGATGTTCTGGTTTTCGAACAGCACGCCGAGCACGATGGCAATCACACCCAGCACCAGTACGGTAATTTTCGACACCTTCAGCTCTTCGCGCTCGGTTGCGCCTTTGCGGAATACGTTGGCGTACAGGTCGTGAGAAACTGCCGATGCCCCCGCCAGCGTCAAACCAGCAACCACTGCCAGAATGGTGGCAAACGCCACTGCCGAGATGAAGCCGAGGAACAGGTTCCCGCCCACTGCATTCGCCAGATGTACCGCCGCCATGTTGTTACCGCCGATAAGCGCGCCAGCAGCGTCTTTATACACAGGGTTCGCGCCAACGAGCATGATCGCGCCAAAGCCGATGATAAAGGTCAGGATGTAGAAATAACCCATAAAACCGGTGGCATAGAACACGCTCTTACGCGCTTCGCGGGCATCGCTGACCGTGAAGAAACGCATCAGGATGTGCGGCAAGCCCGCCGTACCAAACATCAGGCCGAGACCTAACGACAGCGCGGAGATCGGATCTTTCACCAGCCCGCCCGGGCTCATAATGGCTGAACCTTTCGGGTGTACCGCCATCGCTTCGGTGAACAGATTGTTGAAGCTAAAGCCGACGTGCTTCATCACCATAAAGGCCATAAAGCTGGCGCCGAACAGCAACAGAACGGCTTTAATGATCTGTACCCAGGTGGTTGCCAGCATGCCGCCAAACAGGACGTACATCATCATCAATACGCCAACCAGCACGACGGCAATGTGGTAGTTCAGGCCAAACAGCAGCTCAATCAGTTTACCCGCGCCGACCATCTGCGCGATCAGATACAGCGCGACCACCACCAGGGAACCACACGCCGAGAGAATACGAATCGGACCTTGCTTCAGGCGATAAGAGGCCACGTCGGCAAAGGTGTAGCGACCAAGGTTACGCAGGCGTTCAGCAATCAGGAACAGGATAATCGGCCAGCCGACCAGGAAGCCGAGCGAGTAAATCAGTCCGTCATAACCGGAGGTAAAGACCAGCGCGGAAATCCCGAGGAACGATGCAGCAGACATATAGTCGCCCGCAATCGCCAGCCCGTTCTGGAAGCCGGTGATGTTACCGCCAGCGGTGTAGTAGTCATTACGCGAACGCACGCGTTTAGACGCCCAGTAGGTAATACCAAGCGTAAAGATGACGAAAATCAGGAACATGATAATCGCCTGCCAGTTGGTTGGCTGGCGTTGGACTGCTCCGCTTATAGCATCCGCCGCGTTTGCGGCGAAGGGCAGCGTGGCGGCAAGCGCCGTCAGGACTCTCTTCATGATGCTTTAACCTCATGCAGAACCGCATTGTTCAGGCGATCGAATTCACCGTTTGCCCGCCAGATATAGATCCCGGTCAGGATGAAGGAGATAAGGATCACGCCGACCCCAATCGGAATACCCCGGGTGACGCTGGTTCCCGCGTGCAGCGGAGTACCCAGCCAACCAGGCGCAAAGGCAATCAGTAAAATAAAGCTGATGTAAACTGCCAGCATGATGATGGACAGAATGGTGGCAAACCGTTGCCGTTTTTCAACTAACTCCCTGAAACGCGCACTGTCTTCTATCCGCTGATAAATATTGTCATTCATCACAGAGCTCTCCAGAGGTCCCCCTGCGTCTTTCGCGCTACAGGTTCGTTGGCCGCACTCGCCCACCCCAGTCACATAGTGAACTATGCTCCTGAGGATGTGCTCGCTTGCCGCCTTCCTGTAACACGAAATCCTTTGGGGGAGGGTTTTTATATTTCCCTCCCGCTCAGGGGAGGGGTAGGGATAGGATTTGTAGGCCCGATAAGCAGCGCGCCATCGGGCATTTCACGGTTATGGTTATGATGGCATCGCGATGGCCTGCTTCTCTTCGAGCAGTTTCTCAACGACGCCTGGATCGGCGAGGGTTGAGGTATCGCCCAGATTGCTGGTATCGCCCGCCGCGATTTTGCGCAGAATGCGGCGCATAATTTTGCCGGAGCGGGTTTTCGGCAGTGAATCGGTCCAGTGCAGCACATCTGGCGTTGCCAGCGGGCCAATTTCTTTACGCACCCAGTTGCGAACTTCGGCATACAACTCAGGCGACGGTTCTTCGCCGTGATTCAGCGTGACGTAGGCGTAGATCGCCTGGCCTTTAATATTATGCGGAATACCGACCACCGCGGCTTCGGCAATCTTCGGATGCGACACCAGCGCCGATTCGATTTCTGCCGTGCCCAGACGGTGACCAGAGACGTTTAGCACATCGTCCACACGTCCGGTGATCCAGTAATAACCATCTTCATCACGGCGTGCGCCGTCGCCGCTGAAGTACATATTTTTGAAGGTAGAGAAGTAGGTCTGTTCAAAACGTTCATGATCGCCAAACAGCGTTCTCGCCTGGCCTGGCCACGAGTCAATAATCACCAGGTTGCCTTCGGTTGCGCCTTCCAGCGGATTACCTTCGTTATCGACAATCGCAGGCTGCACGCCAAAGAACGGACGGGTTGCGGAACCGGCTTTCAGCTCGGTGGCGCCCGGCAGCGGGGTGATCATGAATCCACCGGTTTCGGTCTGCCACCAGGTATCGACGACCGGACATTTTTCGTTGCCGATCTTCTTCCAGTACCACTCCCACGCTTCCGGGTTGATTGGCTCGCCAACGGAACCCAGGATGCGCAGCGACGAACGGTCAGTACCTTCAATCGCTTTATCGCCTTCTGCCATCAGAGCGCGGATGGCGGTCGGCGCGGTATACAGAATATTGACCTGGTGCTTATCCACAACCTGCGCCATACGCGCCGGGGTAGGCCAGTTGGGCACGCCTTCGAACATCAGCGTGGTTGCGCCGCAGGCCAGCGGACCGTACAGCAGGTAGCTGTGCCCGGTTACCCAACCCACGTCAGCGGTACACCAATAGATATCGCCCTGATGGTAGTCAAACACGTACTTAAAGGTGGTTGCGGCGTAGACCAGATATCCGCCAGTGGTGTGCAGCACGCCCTTCGGCTTGCCGGTTGACCCGGAGGTGTACAGGATAAACAGCGGATCTTCAGCATTCATCTCTTCCGGCTGATGTTCCGGGCTGGCTTTCTCGATAAGATCGGACCACCACAGGTCACGACCTTCCTGCCATTCTGTTTTTCCACCGGTACGTTTGAGAACGATAACGTGTTCGACGCTTTTCACGTTCGGGTTTTTCAACGCATCATCGACGTTCTTTTTCAATGGGATAGCGCGTCCGGCGCGCACGCCTTCATCGGCGGTGATCACCAGGCGAGAATTGGAGTCGATGATACGTCCGGCGACGGCTTCCGGGGAGAAACCACCGAAGATGACCGAATGCACCGCGCCAATACGGGCGCAGGCCAGCATGGCGACCGCCGCTTCCGGCACCATCGGCATATATATGGCCACCACATCACCTTTTTTAATGCCTAAATCCAGTAACGTATTGGCAAAACGACAGACATCGCGATGCAGCTCGCGGTAGGTAATATGTTTGCTTTGGCTGGCGTCGTCGCCTTCCCAGATGATGGCGGTACGATCGCCATTTGCCTGCAGGTGACGGTCAAGGCAGTTTGCCGCCAGGTTTAGCGTGCCATCCTCATACCATTTAATAGAGACGTTGCCTGGCGCAAACGAGGTGTTCTTCACCTGGCTGTACGGCTTGATCCAATCAAGAATCTTTCCCTGCTCGCCCCAAAATGTGTCGGGTTCGTTAACAGATTGCTGGTACTTCGCTTCGTACTGCTCCGGATTTATCAGGCAACGATCCGCAATGTTTGCGGGAATAGCGTGTTTATGTATTTGGCTCATGGCTTTTGTTCTCCTTGTAGGATGTTAATAATATGTCGCATAAACGTTAAATGTAGGGGCTTTGCGAGTTTTGTTTAGTATTTGGGCGGCAGATCACGCAATAAACGAATTGTGCAAATTAGCGACAAACTGAATTTTGAAGAGAACTAGCAAAAATTGATTAATTCTCGCGATAACATGGGGTTATCTGAGAATTGTTGAAAAGGTGATCTGTCTCAGAATTAAACAAAAGAGTGAGCGGTTTGAGGGGGTAACTAACTCTAAAGTGGTATTTTACATACACTTACAATTGATTAAAGACAACATTTTCAGTGTGGTTTCTTGTTACAAATTGGGGGGAGCAATGTCATGACAGTATTCGTGTGGTTGCTGTTATGGAAAACAATAAAAGAACCGCCATTGCAGATAATGGCGTCATCTGGATGAGACCCCTATGGCAAGGACAAAATCACGCGTACGCCGTTTCTTCAGCCTGTTATTACCTTTATTATTTATCTCTGCTGTTCACGCTGAACAAACTCCTGTACCCGCAAAGACCGTCACCGTTGAAGCGAAGAATGAAACCTTCGCCCCTCAGCATCCCGATCAATACCTCTCCTGGAAAGCCACGTCTGAGCAATCAGCCCGTGAAGATGCGCTGGCAGAAGATCCGCGTCTGGTGATCCTGTGGGCGGGATATCCATTCTCGCGCGATTACAACAAACCGCGCGGGCACGCGTATGCGGTGACCGATGTACGTGAAACCTTACGTACCGGCGCACCGAAAACGGCAGAAGACGGCCCGCTGCCGATGGCCTGCTGGAGCTGTAAAAGCCCGGATGTGGCGCGTCTGATCCAGAAAGACGGTGAAGATGGTTACTTCCACGGTAAATGGGCGCGCGGCGGTCCGGAAATTGTTAACAACCTCGGTTGTGCAGATTGCCATAACACCGCGTCGCCGGACTTCGCCAAAGGCAAGCCTGAGCTGACACTGTCGCGTCCTTACGCTGAGCGCGCGATGGAAGCCATCGGCAAACCGTTTGAGAAAGCCGGTCGCTTTGATCAGCAATCCATGGTCTGCGGCCAGTGCCACGTGGAGTACTACTTCGACGGTAAGAACAAAGCCGTTAAGTTCCCGTGGGATGAGGGTATGAAAGTCGAGAACATGGAGAAATACTACGACACCATCGCCTTCTCTGACTGGACTAACTCTCTGTCTAAAACCCCGATGCTGAAAGCGCAGCACCCGGAATATGAAACCTGGAGCGCGGGCATTCACGGTAAGAACAACGTGACCTGTATCGACTGCCACATGCCGAAAGTGCAAAACGCGGAAGGTAAGATCTATACCGATCACAAGATTGGTAATCCGTTCGATAACTTCGCCCAGACCTGTGCGAACTGCCATACCCAGGACAAAGCATCCCTGCAAAAAGTGGTCGCCGAGCGTAAACAGGCCATTCATGACCTGAAAATCAAGGTTGAAGATCAACTGGTACATGCGCACTTCGAAGCGAAAGCCGCATGGGATGCGGGTGCGACCGAAGCGGAAATGAAGCCGATTCTGGAAGATATCCGTCACGCACAATGGCGCTGGGACCTGTCTATCGCCTCACACGGTATTCACATGCACGCGCCGGAAGAAGGTCTGCGGATGCTGGGTAGCGCAATGGATAAAGCCGCCGACGCACGTACTAAACTGGTTCGTCTGCTGGCGACCAAAGGCATCACGCATGAAATTCCGTTACCGGATATCTCTACCAAAGAGAAAGCCCAGGCGGCGATTGGTCTGAACATGCAGCAAATCAATGCTGAGAAGCAGGACTTCATCAAAACGGTGATTCCGCAGTGGGAAGAGCAGGCGCGTAAAAACGGTCTGTTAAGCCAATAACCCCATTCCGCCCCGTAAGGGGCGGATAACTCAACGGAGTGAATATGAGCGTATTACGTTCGTTATTAACTGCTGGGGTGCTGGCGTCAGGCCTGTTCTGGAGCCTGAGTGGAATCACTGCCACGCCAACGCCGCAGGAGTCGGATCAACGCTGGACGGTTACTCAGCAGCGTAATCCGGATGCTGCCTGTCTGGATTGTCACAAGCCGGATACCGAAGGCATGCATGGTAAACATGCGCAAGTCATTAACCCGAACAACAAACTGCCGGTCACCTGCACCAACTGTCATGGCCAGCCGTCACCGAACCACCGCGAAGGGGTGAAGGATGTGATGCGCTTTAATGAGCCAATGTACAATGTGGAGCAGCAGAACAGCGTCTGTATGTCCTGTCACCTGCCTGAGCAGTTGCAAAAAGCGTTCTGGCCGCACGATGTCCACGTCACAAAAGTGGCGTGCGCCAGCTGTCACTCACTGCATCCGAAGCAAGACACGATGCAGACGCTAAGCGATAAAGGACGGATCAAGATTTGCGTCGATTGCCACAGCGATCAGCGTAACAATCCGAACTTTAACCCGGCGTCGGTTCCGTTGCTTAAGGAGCATCCATGAGTTGCTCTCGTCGCCAGTTTATCACCGGCGTCGGCGCGCTGGTGGCAGTGAGCGGGACGGCGGGACGCGTTGTGGCGAAGACGCTGAATATCAATGGCGTACGTTACGGAATGGTACACGATGAGTCATTATGCATCGGCTGCACGGCCTGCATGGATGCTTGTCGGGAAGTCAACAACGTACCGGAAGGCGTATCGCGTCTGACGATTATTCGCAGCGAGCCGCAGGGGACGTTTCCTGATGTGAAATATCGCTTTTTCCGCCACTCGTGCCAGCATTGCGACCATGCCCCCTGCGTTGACGTCTGCCCGACGGGGGCATCGTATCGCGATGCCGCCAACGGCATTGTGGATGTGAACCCTGATCTTTGCGTTGGCTGTCAGTACTGTATCGCCGCGTGTCCTTATCGCGTGCGCTTTATCCATCCGGTGAGCAAAACGGCGGATAAATGCGATTTCTGCCGGAAAACCAACCTGAAAGCGGGCAAACAGCCCGCCTGCGTTGAGTCATGCCCGACGAAGGCGCTGACGTTTGGTAATCTGGACGATCCCAACAGCGATATCTCTCGTTTGTTGCAGCAGAAAACCACCTACCGTTACAAGCTGGCGCTGGGCACAAAACCGAAGGTCTACCGCGTTCCCTTTAAATATGGGGAGGTGAGCCAATGACACCCGCTTCTGCATTTCATTTTGAATCACTGGTGTGGGACTGGCCCATCGCCATCTATCTGTTCCTGATTGGCATCTCCGCCGGACTGGTTACGTTGGCGATTCTGCTGCGTCGCTTCCATCCTGAGGCGGGCGGTTCGGACAGCACGCTGCTGCGCACCACGCTGGTGTTAGGGCCGGGGGCGATTATCTTCGGTCTGCTGATTCTGGTATTCCACCTGACGCGGCCATGGACCTTCTGGAAACTGATGTTCCACTACAGCTTCACCTCGGTGATGTCGATGGGGGTCATGCTGTTCCAGTTGTATATGGTGGTGCTGGTGCTGTGGCTGGCAAAAATCTTTGAAAAAGAGGTGATTACCCTGCAGCAGCGTTGGCTGCCGCGGTTAGGGATCGTGCAGAAAGCGTTGACGCTGATAACGCCGTTCCACCGTGCGCTGGAGACGTTAATGCTGGTGCTGGCGGTTCTGCTTGGGGCGTACACCGGGTTTTTGCTCTCGGCGCTGAAGTCCTACCCGTTCCTGAATAACCCGATCCTGCCGGTACTGTTCCTGTTCTCCGGGATCTCCTCCGGCGCGGCGGTGGCGCTGATCGCCATGGCGTTACGCCATCGTAGCAACCCTCACAGCACTGAAGCGCACTTTGTGCATCGCATGGAGGTCCCGGTGGTATGGCTGGAGATCTTCCTGCTGGCGGCGTTCTTCGTCGGCCTGGCGCTGGGCGATGACGGCAAAATGCGCGCGCTGGCGGCGGCGCTGGGCGGCGGATTCTGGACCTGGTGGTTCTGGCTTGGCGTGGCTGGGCTTGGGCTGATACTGCCGATGCTGCTAAAACCCTGGGCCAACCGCAGTTCGACGTTTCATGGCGTGCTGGCAGTCTGCGGCGCCAGCCTGACCGGCGTACTGCTGCTGCGCTTTTTCATTCTCTATGCGGGTCAGCTAACCGTTGCGTAAGGTGATATCTGGACGTTCTCCTTCCTGAAGCCGGTTTTCTGGCACTGTTATTAAGCCTCGGGGTCAACGTGTTGACCCCGCTTGCCGTGCTGATGGGGATTCGCCAGCGCTGGCAGGGCGTGATGCGCCTGGCAAGCGTGGGCGTGTGGGCGCAGTTTGCGCTACTGCTGCTGGCTTTTGCCATTCTGGTATTCTGCTTTCTGACCAGCGACTTTTCGGTGGTCTATGTTGCCCAGCACAGCTACAGCCTGCTGCCGTGGGGATTAAAACTGGCGGCGGTGTGGGGCGGCCATGAAGGCTCGCTGCTGCTGTGGGTGCTGTTTCTTTCCGGCTGGAGCGCGCTGTTCGCTTTGTGCTATCGGCGTGATTCTGATCCACTGTTTCCGCTGACGCTTAGCGTCCTGTCGCTGGTGACGGCCCTGTTACTGCTGTTTGTGGTGGTCTGGTCCGATCCCTTCGTACGTATTTTCCCGCCTGCTATAGAAGGACGGGACCTTAACCCGATGCTGCAACATCTTGGGTTAATCCTCCACCCGCCGCTGCTGTACCTGGGTTACGGTGGTTTGATGGTAGCCGCGGGCGTGGCGCTGGCCTCACTGCTGCGCGGTGACTTTAACGCGCAGAGCGCCTGGGTGTGCTGGCGCTGGGCGTTGCCCGGCTGGTGCGCGCTGACGCTGGGGATAATCCTCGGTTCCTGGTGGGCCTACTGCGAGCTGGGCTGGGGCGGCTGGTGGTTCTGGGACCCGGTCGAAAATGCCTCCTTATTACCCTGGCTCTCCGCCAGCGCGTTGCTGCATAGCCTGTTTGTCACGCGTCAGCGGGGGATCTTCCGCCACTGGTCGCTGCTGCTGGCGATCGTCACGCTGATCTTATCGCTGCTGGGGACGCTGATTGTGCGTTCCGGCATTCTTGTTTCGGTACATGCCTTTGCGTTGGATAACGTGCGCGCCGCGCCGCTGTTTGCGCTGTTTAGCGTATTGAGCCTGGCGTCGCTGGGGTTGTACGCCTGGCGAGGCCAGCAAATTCGCCAGAATGCGCGTTTTGGCGGCTGGTCGCGCGAGATGCTGATTCTGGTCGCGCTATTACTTTTTTGCGCGGTGCTACTGATTGTGCTGATTGGCACGCTCTATCCGATGATTTACGGGTTGTTCGGCTGGGGAAGGCTCTCCGTTGGCGCGCCGTACTTTAACCGCGCCACGCTGCCGTTTGGGCTGCTGATGCTGCTGGTTATCGTGCTGGCAACGATCAGAAGCCGCAAAGTCTCTTTGCGTTGTCAGCTTCCGGCACTGCTGTCGCATGCCGGGGTATTGGTATTTGCGGCTGGGATCGTTTTTTCCAGCGGTAGTCGTCAGGAGATAAGCCTGAATCTGAGCCCCGGGCAGCAGGTCGCGCTTGCGGGCTACATTTTCCGTTTTGAGCGTCTCGACCTGGAAGCCAAAGGCAACTACACCAGTGAAAAAGCGCTGATCACGTTGTGGCAAAATGAGCAGCGTATCGGTAGCCTGCAGCCCGAAAGGCGCTTCTATGCCGCGCGTCGTCAACAGATGATGGAGCCGGGTATCCGCTGGAATCTGATGCATGACTGGTACGCGGTGATGGGAGAAAAAACCGGACCGGACCGTTACGCCATGCGCTTATACGTGCAGACTGGCGTGCGCTGGATTTGGGGAGGAGGATTGTTGATGGTGTTTGGCGCACTGCTGAGCGGATGGCGGGGGAGGAAGCATGATGCGTAAATTAATCACAGCGTTGCCGGATGGCGGCGTAAACGCCTTATCCGGCCTACAGGGGGCGCAAACCGTAGGCCGGATAAGCGTAGCGCCATCCGGCAGAACGTTTTTACTCTTAACGATCCTCCAGTTTTTCATTACTTTCACTACCCATGCCCAGGTGGTGGACACCTGGCGCTTCGACAACCCGCAGCAGCAGGAGAAAGCGCTGTCTATTGCCAGTCAGTTGCGCTGTCCGCAGTGCCAGAACCAGAACTTGCTGGAATCCAATGCGCCCGTGGCGGTCAGTATGCGCCATCAGGTTTACAGCATGGTTGCCGAAGGTAAAAGCGAAGCAGAAATCACCGCCTGGATGACCGAGCGTTACGGTGATTTCGTGCGCTACAACCCGCCGCTGAATGAGCAAACGCTGCTGTTGTGGGCGCTGCCGTGCCTGCTGTTATTGCTGGTGGGCGTGGTGGTCTGGCAGGTGAGGAAGCGTCAGCACGCAGAAGAGGGTGAACAATGAGCCAGGCCGAACATTCCACTGCGCCGTTACGTCCCATGCCCGTGAAGCGGCTGGCTGCTGCGGCGGTGCTGATGGTGGTGGCCTGCATCGGCGGTTACCTGTTAACGCCAAAATGGCAGGCGGCACGTCAGGAGCAGGCGCGTCTGGCAGACCCCTTGCATGCTTTTTATGATGAAAATATTCAGGAAAAACAGCTATTTTCTCTGCAATCGCAAATTCGTGCGAATCCGCAGGACGCAGTGAAATGGGCGCAACTGGGTGAGTACTATCTGTGGCAAAACGCGTATCATAATGCGCTGCTGGCCTACGAGCAGGCGCTGCGTATACGCGGTGAAAACGCCGAAATCTATTCCGCGCTGGCGACGGTGCTGTACTATCAGGCCGGGCAACATATGACGCCGCCCACCCGCAAGATGATTGATAAGGCTCTGGCGCTGGACCCGGCAGAGGTCACTGCGCTGATGCTGTTAGCTTCCGATGCGTTTATGCAGGCAGACTACGCTCAGGCTATCTCAGTGTGGCAAAAGGTTATGGATTTAAACTCGCCGAGGGTGAATCGGGCACAGCTCATTGACTCTATTAATATGGCGAAGTTGTTGCAGAATCGGCAAAAATAAATTTGTTTTATTTGTGATTTGTATCATTTTGCCTGTTTAAAAAACAGGCAAACGAACAAGCGAGCAAAAAAAACTCATGCCCTGACTTCTTCATTTTTGAACATATTAAAATTCTTTTATAACAAAAAGTTATTCATCATTACCCCGATAAAATTGCATTTTTATGCAAATAATCAGCAAAAGGCCCTGTTCTCAGAGGGTTGCGCTGAATGCCATGCAGATGATAATGATAATAAGCGTTAAAAAACTCCATAAACGAACGCAACACAAATCATACCCTTTCAGTATGTACTATTCCCACACGCTGCATGTGGAATAGCGCTTCATCGAGGAAGTCCGTTGTTATGAAAAATTTGAAAGTCAGCCTGGCATGGCAGATTCTAATCGCTATGGTGCTGGGCATTCTGCTAGGGAGTTACCTGCATTACCATAGTGACAGCCGTGAATGGCTGATTGTTAACCTGCTGTCTCCGGCGGGCGATATCTTTATCCACCTGATCAAAATGATCGTCGTGCCGATTGTCATCTCTACGTTGATTGTCGGCATAGCCGGGGTGGGCGATGCCAAACAGCTGGGCCGTATTGGCGCCAAAACGATTATCTATTTCGAAGTGATCACCACCGTGGCGATTATCCTTGGTATCACGCTGGCGAATGTGTTCCAGCCCGGTACCGGGGTTGATATGTCGCAGCTGGCAACCGTCGATATTTCGAAATATCAGAGCACCACCGCAGAAGTACAGAGCCACGCGCATGGCCTGATGGGCACGATTTTGTCACTGGTGCCGACCAACATCGTCGCGTCGATGGCAAAAGGCGACATGCTGCCGATTATCTTCTTCTCGGTACTGTTCGGTTTAGGTCTGTCTTCTCTGCCGGCAACTCACCGCGAGCCGCTGGTTACCGTGTTCCGCTCGATCTCCGAAACCATGTTTAAAGTGACGCACATGGTGATGCGTTACGCGCCAGTCGGGGTTTTTGCGTTGATCGCCGTTACCGTTGCGAACTTCGGTTTTGCCTCCCTGTGGCCGCTGGCGAAGCTGGTGCTGTTGGTGCATTTCGCCATCCTGTTCTTCGCGCTGGTGGTGCTGGGGATCGTCGCGCGCATCTGCGGTTTGAGCATCTGGATCCTGATCCGCATTCTGAAAGACGAGCTGATTCTGGCCTACTCGACCGCCAGTTCTGAGAGCGTGCTGCCGCGTATTATTGAGAAGATGGAAGCCTACGGCGCGCCGGCGTCAATCACCAGCTTTGTGGTGCCGACCGGTTACTCATTCAACCTTGATGGCTCAACGCTGTACCAGAGTATCGCCGCTATCTTTATTGCGCAGCTGTACGGTATCGATCTGTCGCTGTGGCAGGAAATCGTGCTGGTGCTGACGCTGATGGTGACCTCAAAAGGGATTGCGGGCGTGCCGGGCGTATCGTTTGTGGTGTTGCTGGCAACGCTTGGCAGCGTGGGGATCCCGCTGGAAGGTCTGGCGTTTATCGCCGGTGTTGACCGTATCCTCGATATGGCGCGTACTGCGCTAAACGTGGTGGGTAACGCGCTGGCCGTGCTGGTTATCGCCAAGTGGGAACACAAATTTGACCGCAAGAAAGCGCTGGCTTATGAGCGCGACGTGCTGGGCAAATTTGATAAGACCGCTAATCAGTAATTAATGACAGATTGCCGGATGGCGCTTGCGCCGCCATCCGGCAATGCAAACCATTAGCCGTTGGCTAACTTATCAAACTCTTCGCAGCCGGTATCGAATCCTTCCATACAGCTCAGATTCAACCAGTGCAGCGCTTTCTGTTTATTCTTCTCGATAAAACCCTGCTCGCCGTTTAAGAACATCATCCCGGCCCAGTATTCGGAATACCCGGTGCGGGAAATGGCTGAACTACGCTTGAAATACCACGTCGCTTTCTCATCGTCAGCAGGAATACCGACGCCGTTGGCGTAAATCAGTCCGAGCAGCATTTGCGCGTCGACGGCGGAGTCATTTTCCAGATCCTCGGAGGCGTTTTGCAGCAAGGTAATGGCTTTGGGGTAATCGGTGCGGCCTGCCTGAGTGTTCACCAGAATACGCGCCAGCGTAATTTCCCCGGCCTTACTGCCCGCCTGCGTCGCTTTTTCCGCCAGCGTTTTGGCCTGAGGGTAATCCAGACTGACCGGATTGGTTATCTTAATTTGCGCCAGCAAAGCATATGCATCCGCATCACCGTTGTCGGCAGCTTTTTGCGCCCAGTATTCGGCTTTGCTTAAATCGCCGGAACTGAACCAGGTATCGGCGAGGAAATATTGCGCGCGTCGGTCACCTGCCTCTGCTGCCTGTAGATACTGGCTTCCGGGTTCAGTATCACTGGCATGGGCAAAGAATGTCACGAAGAACATCAATGCAAGAAGTTGTTTCATTTTGAGTTTTATTTAGGGTACGGAGTAGACAGTATAAAGAGATCGCGTGCATAAAAAAACGGCCTCCGAATGGAGGCCGTAGGCTCAGGCTTAACCCATCGCGCTTTCGCGCAGACTGGCTTTCAGCTTGGTGTACTCATCAATAACATACTGTTCGGCAGCGCGCTGATCGGCAATGCGTTCAACGTTAACGGCACAGTATTTGTACTCCGGCGTTTTGGTAATCGGGCTTAAGTTCTCGGTTACCAGTTCATTACATGCCCCAATCCACCACTGGTAGGTCATGTAAATCGCGCCTTTGTTTGGACGATCGCTGACTGCCGCGCGGGTAATAACCCGGCCTTTACGTGAGTTAACCCACACCAGATCTTCATCCTGAATACCCAGACGCTCTGCGTCAGCGGTGTTGATCTGGGCATAGCCCGGCTCATCCGCCAGCGCGGCCAGCGCCGCACAGTTACCGGTCATCGAACGGCAAGAGTAGTGGCCGACTTCACGCACCGTCGACAGTACCATCGGGTACTCTGGGGTGAGTTTGTCGATTGGCGCTACCCAGTCGCAGGTGAAGAACTGCGCCAGGCCGTTCGGGGTGTCAAACTTCTCTTTGAAGAGGTAAGACGTACCCTGGTCGGCATCTGAGGTGTCGCGGCAAGGCCACTGGATATAGCCCAGTTCGCCCATTTTCTCGTAAGTGGCGCCGTAGAAATCTGGGCACAGATGACGCAACTCGTCCCAGATTTCCTGGGTGTTGTTGTAGTGCATCGGGTAGCCCATACGGGTGGCGATTTCACTGATAATCTGCCAGTCCGTTTTCAGATCCCACTTCGGCTCAACGGCTTTAAAGAAGCGCTGGAAGCCACGGTCCGCCGCAGAAAAGACGCCTTCATGCTCGCCCCATGACGTAGACGGTAAAATAACGTCTGCGGCAGCGGCGGTTTTGGTCATGAAGATATCCTGCACGATGACCAGTTCCAGATCCTCAAAGCCTTTGCGCACTGCGGAGAGCTCAGCATCGGTCTGTAATGGATCTTCACCCATAATGTACGCCGCGCGCACTTCGCCATGTGCCGCACGGTGCGGCAGTTCGCTGATGCGATAGCCGGTATGCGCAGGCAGGCTTTCCACACCCCAGGCTTTAGCGAATTTCTCGCGGTTTTCCGGGAATTTCACGTACTGATAGCCCGGATAGGTATCCGGCAGCGCGCCCATGTCGCATGCGCCCTGAACGTTGTTCTGGCCACGAACCGGGTTAACGCCCACGCTTGGCTTACCGAGGTTACCGGTCAGCATCGCGAGGCTGGTCAGTGAACGCACGGTTTCCACACCCTGATAGAACTGGGTTACACCCATGCCCCACAGAATTGCCGCGCTTTTCGCCGTGGCGTACATACGTGCAGCCTGACGAATATCGTGCGCGCTAACGCCCGTGATATCTTCGACAGACTCCGGCGTATAGCCTTCGACAATCTTGCTGTACTCTTCGAATCCTTCCGTACGGGAGGCGACGAACGCCTGGTCGTACAGTTTTTCTTCGATGATGACATGCCCCATGGCGTTGAGCAGCGCGATGTTCGAGCCGTTTTTCAACGCGATGTGCATGTCGGCAATACGCGCGGTTTCAATTTTGCGCGGATCGCAGACGATAATTTTCGCCCCGTTACGTTTAGCGTTAATCACGTGATTCGCCACGATCGGGTGGGAATCCGCCGGGTTATACCCGAAGATGAACACTAAATCCGTGTTATCAATTTCATTGATAGCATTACTCATTGCGCCGTTACCGACCGATTGGTGCAGACCTGCAACCGAAGGGCCGTGTCAGACGCGAGCGCAGCAGTCGACGTTATTGGTACCAATAACGGCGCGCGCGAATTTTTGCATTACATAGTTGGTTTCGTTACCTGTACCGCGAGATGAACCGGTCGTCTGAATAGCGTCCGGGCCGTACTTCGCTTTGATGGCGCTCAGGCGATCGGCGACGTAATTCAGCGCTTCATCCCAGGAAACAGATTCCAGTTTGCCGCCACGCTGGCGACGGATCATTGGGGTTTTCAGACGAGGGGTCAGGATCTGGGTATCATTAATAAAATCCCAGCCATAGTAGCCCTTCAGACACAGGGTACCCTGGTTGGTTTTCCCCTGCGCCGCCTCAGCCCGGACGATTTTGCCGTTATCGACCACCAGGTTGATTTTGCAACCTGATGCGCAATATGGGCAAACCGTGACGACTTTTTTCATCGGTCTCGCTCCAGTTAATCAAATCGCGCATACGCGCTTGTCGCTTTGCTTATGCATCTTTTATGCCATGTTTTTTTCAGGGGCATTAGTCGATATTACGGGCGATTTTTGGTCAAAACTCTGACGAAAAACAGGCTGTCGTCATATTTGACGTGACGAATCTCCAATACGTGACGGTCCGGCAGTGTGACCGAGGTTATGTTTCCCGCACAACCTTGTGCCTTATCGCTGTCACTCTGTGCAGAATCAATCACACTCATTTAAGTTGGCCAGAAATGGGGAAAAACAATGAAGCCAGCCATACTGGTTGTGGATGATGACGAGGCTGTCTGCACGCTATTACAGGATGTGCTGAGCGAGCACGTCTTTGCAGTGAGCGCGTGCCATAGCGGACAGGAGGCGCTGCGCTGCATTGAGACTCAGCCGGATATTGCTCTGGTATTGCTGGACATGATGTTGCCCGATATCAACGGTCTGATGGTGCTGCAGCAGGTGCAAAAGATGAGGCCCGGATTACCGGTAGTCATGCTGACGGGCTTAGGTAGCGAGTCGGATGTGGTGGTCGGGCTGGAAATGGGCGCTGACGACTATATTGGGAAACCGTTCAATGCGCGGGTGCTGGTGGCACGGGTAAAGGCGGTGCTCAGACGCGTGGGCGTGTTAACGGCAGAAAGCGGCGGTTCACAGACTACGGGGCTTTCCTTTAATGGCTGGCATCTGGATACCGCCGGTTGCCAGTTACATAACCCTCAACAACTGAAGGTGGAGCTGACGCAGGGTGAGTACAGCCTGCTGCTGGCGCTGGCGCAAAACGCTCGTCGGGTGCTCAGCCGCGAGCAATTGCTGGAACTGACGCGCAGCGACAGCGTTGAGGTGTTTGACCGCACCATTGATGTGTTAATCATGCGGCTGCGGCGCAAAATAGAGAACAACCCGCACCAGCCAATGCTGATCAAAACCCTGCGTGGGCTGGGCTATGTGTTTGCCGCCGATGTGCAGCATCACGATAAGGCGGCGTGAGCGTGCGCAGTTGCCCGATGCGGCGTAAACGCCTTATCCAGCCTACAAAAGCGATAACAACGCCGTAGGCCTGATAAGCGCAGCGCATCAGGCATCAGCAGTTGCCGGATGCGGCGTAAACGCCTTATCCGGCCTACAAAAGCGATAACGGCCCCGTAGGCCAGATAAGCGCAGCGCATCAGCCATCAGCCATAGTCGCTTTTAACTCTGCCAGCGTTTTCGCGCCATCTATCGCGTTGGCGCACAGCAGGCTTGCCCGCGCGCAGGCGTGCGCCAGTCTGATGCTGTCTGCCAGCGACCAGCGCTCATGACAGCCATACAAAAATCCGGCGCAAAACGCATCTCCTGCGCCGACGCTGCCGACAATCTCTTCTTGCGCCAGTAACTGTGACGGTATCCAGATGCCGGCTCGATCCGGTTCTTCACCCCAGGCGCCTTCCGGACAGTGAATCACCACCCGCTGGCGCACGCCTGCATCCAGCAGTTCGCGCGCGGCGGTAGCGATATGGGGAATATGCAGCTTGCCGTTGGGCTGGCGAATCTCCAGCCCGCTGAACTCTCCGGCCTCCAGCTCGTTAATCACCAGATAGTCGAGATGGCGCAGGGCCGGCATCACCAGAGGCTGGTAGCGCGGGTCGCCTTTACGTGAGACCAGGTCCAGGGAGGTTTCAAAGCCGTTCTCATGCATTTGCGCCAGCAGCCGTGCGCTACGCGTCCCGTACTCCTCATCCGGCATGTCCAGACTGTCGAGCAGCAGCAGATAGCCAAGATGGAAGATTTTCATCGAGGTATCCAGTTGCTCAAAGGCGGGTAAGTCCAGTAGTCGATTGGCGCCGGGCGAGTGAAAAAAAGTTCGTTGCCCGCTGGGGTCGGTCATCACCTGCGACATCGACGTGGGGGCGAATGTGGTGCGCTGCACATGCTGGCGATTAACGTGATACTGCTCCAGCATCGCCATGATGTAGTCGCCGTCGCTGTCCTGACCGATTAACCCCACCGCCTGCAGCGGCAATCCGGTGTGCATTTTCGCCAGCGTCAGCAGCACGTTCAGCGGCGCACCACCCGTGGCGCGTTCGCTTCGAGTGATTTCCGCCAGCCAGCCGCGTTCTGGCCATTGCACAATTTGATGGACATGATCGACCAGCATGTTGCCTGCGGCGATAACGCCTTTGCGTTCCATCAGACCTGCCCCGCGCTGCCAAAAATGCGCATTTGTTCTGAAACGGTATCGGTAATGGCCTCTTCAATAGCCAGCAGCAGTTCGGCAAACTCGTCGTACAGCGGCTGGCGATTGGCCATCCGTGACTCTACCGCTGTCAGCGCCGCCTGCGACATGCCGGTGTAGAAGTTGATTTTGTGAATGCCGAGTTCAATTGCGCGCTTGAAATCGTCATTGCTGATGCCGGAGCCGCCGTGCAGTACCAGCGGGATCGCCGCCTGCTGGCGAATAGCGTCCAGACGCGGGAAGTCGAGCACCGGTTCGCCTTTATATTTGCCGTGCGCATTGCCAATGGCGACCGCCAGCGCGTCAATTCCGGTTCTGTCGACGAAATCACGCGCCATCATCGGGTCGGTAAACAACGATTCGTCAGCATGACCATACAGCGCCCCGCCTTCATCGCCACCCACTGCGCCCAGTTCGGCTTCCACCGAGACGCCGATGGCGTGGCACATCTTCACCACTTCGCGGGTCTGGCGGATATTTTCTTCATACTCCAGCGTGGAGCCATCGAACATCACTGAACTGAAACCTAAGCGTAGCGCCCGCACCACTGACTCAAAGTGCAGGCCGTGGTCAAGGTTCAGCACCACCTGAATGTCGTGCCTGGCGGCTTCAAATTTGACCGCTTCGACCAGAGAATCCAGCGAGATATATTTAAAATGTACTTCGGCGATGTTGATAATGAACGGCGAACGTTCCTGTTTAGCCGCGGCAAACAGGGCGCGCAGGAAATGTGAGTCCAGAACGTTAAACGCGCCTAAAGCATAGCGGTGCTCGCGGGCATGGGCCAGGCCATCGGCGAGGGATATTAACGGCATAATGCGCTCCTTGGTTAGCGGAACAGGCGATACTCGTTACACAGCACCAGCTGCGCCGGTTCATCTTCTTCAATGTCGTTATAACGGGTGATAGGTTGCAGAAAATGGTTATCGTGGTCGTCGTCATTAACTGATGAGACCTCGCCAACCAGCACGTCGCCAAAACCTTTTTCCGCCCAGAAGCTGTGATACAGGCCCGGCGGCAGGCAGATGCTCTCCCCCGCCGTCAGGCGTAGTTGGCTGCCCGCGGCATGGGTTTGCCGACAGCCGTCAATCACCACGTTCACGTCGCTGTCCTCTGTTTGCTCCCGGAGCCCCGCATTCCACAGTTCCACAATTAAATTACCGCCGCCACGATTGATAATGTCTTCGCGTTTGCGCCAGTGAAAATGCATCGGCGTGACCTGCGCCTCGCGAACATGCATGATTTTCTCGGCGTAGCATTTCTCGTAAGGCATACCTTTCGGCGAACCATTACGCAGGGTGAACAGCGTTAACCCTTGCGCGGCGAAATTGTTGCCGCCAAATGCGGTGACATCCCAACCGAGCTTAAGGTCGAAAACTTCGCTCCAGGCAGAGGCATCAAGCTTGCGCCATTGGGTCGGCGGGAAACTGGCGAAAGGGGGGAGGTGCACATCGTGCAGAGAAAAAAACTGGCGCGTGTGGCCAAGGATTTCGTTTATTGCGGAGCGTTTCATCGCAGAATTCTCCTTAGAATAATGCCGGATGGCGCTGCGCTTCTCCGGCCTACAAATTGATACCGATCTTGTAGGCCGGAGAAGGCATTTTGCCGCTATCCGGCGTTGCTGTGGCGGGTTATTTCACCGTCCAACCTTTATAATTAGCAACGTTGTTTTTATCGATCATTGTCACCGGGATCAGCACGGGCTCTTTTGGGGCGGGTTTCTCCTGCAGTATGTCATAGCCGATTTCGACCGCTTTGGCAGCCATCACCTGCGGATCTTGTGCTGGCGTCGCCACAAATAATGAGTTTTCGCGCTTCAGCGCCTCTTCACCGTCTGGCGATCCGTCGACGCCGACAATAAAGAATTCGTTACGCTGTGCCTGTTTTGCCGCCAGATCGGCACCGATCGCCGTGGGATCGTTAATGGCGAATACACCGTCGATCTTCGGATTTGCCGCCAGTAGCGCGGTCATGATCTCCAGCCCGCCCTCGCGGCTGCCTTTGGCGTTTTGGTTATACGACAGCACTTTGATGTCCGGATGGCGTTTGAACTCGGTCTGGCAACCTTCCACACGGTTCTGGACGGCGGAAACCGGCGGTCCGTTGATGATGACGACGTTGCCTTTCCCTTTCAGACGGTCGGTAATGTATTTGCAGGCCATTTCACCCGCCTGAGTGTTATCGGAGGTGATGGTCGCGTCTGCGCCTTCCGCCGCCACGTCAACGGCTACCACCACAATCCCGGCGTCTTTCGCGCGTTTTACCGCCGGACCGATGCCTTTGGAGTCCGCGGCGTTAAGGATAATCATGTCGACTTTGGCGGCAATAAAGTTGTCGATCTGCGACACCTGTTGCCCGAGATCGTAGCCGCTGGAGACCAGCGTCACTTTGACGCTATCACCCGCCAGCTTTCGTGCTTCCAGCTCCGCGCCTTTGGTTATTTGCACGAAGAACGGGTTCGCCAGGTCGCCCACCGTAACGCCGATCGATTTCAGTTCTTTTGCCTGCACAAACGGAGCTGCAGCAAGCAGTGCGCCAGCACAGAGCGCGGTCACTAATGGCTTCAAACGCATACTCGTTTCCTCACGTAGGGTATTGTTGTTATACGCCTGATGGCGCTGCGCTTATCAGGCCTGCGAAGGGGTAGGCCAGTAAGCTTGTCTATGCACTTTGATGATGTCGGGTACGGTATTTGTCAATCAGCACCGCTATGATGATCACCGCCCCTTTGATCACCAGTTGCCAGAAATAGGAGACGCCCATCAGCGTCATGCCGTTGTTGAGCGTAGCGATGATCAGCGCCCCCACCAGCGTGCCGGTGATGGTGCCGATCCCGCCGACAAAGCTGGTGCCGCCGAGGATTACCGCCGCGATGGCGTCCAGCTCGTAACCCATACCTAAGTTGCCGTTGGCGCTGTACAGCCGCGAGGCGCTCATCACCCCGCCCAGACCTGAAAGCAAACCGCTGATGCCGTAGACGAACAGCAGCACAAGCCACACTTTGATCCCGGTTAAGCGTGCGGCCTGCATGTTGCCGCCGACCGCGTAGATATGAACGCCGAGCGTGGTGCGGCGCAGAATAAACCAGCACACCACCACCACCGCAAGCGCAATGACTACCAGCCACGGAACCGGGCCGAGATAGTTGTTGCCGATCCATTCAAAACTGATGTTGGAGTTAATCACCGTGGTGCCATCGGCCAACAGATAGGCCGCGCCACGCAGCGCGGTATAGGTTCCAAGCGTGACGATAAACGGCGGAAGCCCGGCAAAAGCCACCAGCGCACCGTTAAACAGCCCCAGCACCAGGCCGAGCATCAGCGCCGCCGGAATCGACAGCATGGCAAACTCAGGAATAAGAGAAACGACCATCGCCGCAACGGCGGTGGTGCCGAGAATCGAGCCAACTGAGAGATCGATCCCGCCGGTCAAAATGATGAAGGTCATGCCAGCCGCCAGCACGATGTTGATCGAGGCCTGGCGGGTAATATTCAGCAGGTTGCTTTCGGTGAAAAAGTTGGGCGCGATAAAGCCAAATACCGCCACAATCAGGATCAAAATCGGCAAGATACCGACTGTTTGCATCAGATCGCTCATCAGCATCTTTTTTGCGGTGGTGGATTTCGCCACCTGCTGGGGAGTGGTTGGATTATTCATGGGGCACCGCCTGATGATGGGAGTCGTTCACGCCGGTCGCCAGCGTCATAATATTTTCCTGGGTAATACTTTGTCCGTTCAGCTCGCCGGCAATGCTGCCTTCGCGCATGACGTACACGCGATCGCTCATGCCAACGACTTCCGGCAATTCGCTGGAGATCATCAGGATCGCCACGCCTTTGCGCGCCATGTCGTTCATGATCCGGTAGATCTCGCTTTTCGCGCCAACGTCTACCCCGCGCGTGGGTTCATCGAGGATCAAAATGCGTGGGCCGATCGCCACCCAGCGCGAGATCAACAATTTTTGCTGATTACCGCCGGACAGCCCACCTGCGCGTACCTGCGCGTGCGGAACGCGAATGTTGAGCAGTTTGATAGCATCATCGGAAATGGCCTGCGCCTTTTTGCGATCGAGCATACCCCAGTTGGCATCGCGCTCCAGCGTCGCCATCGTGATGTTCTCTGCTGCCGCCAGTTCTAAAAACAGCCCCTGTTCTTTGCGGTTCTCGGTCAGAAAGCCGATGCCGTGATCAATCGCCTCGCGCGGGGAGTGGATCACCACCGGTTCACCGTCTACTTCAATCATGCCGCCGACGGCTTTACGCACGCCAAAAATCAGTTGCGCCAGTTCGGAGCGCCCGGCGCCAACTAACCCGGCGAGGCCGACGATCTCCCCGGAGCGCACCAACAAGCTGCACGGCTGGACTTTATGACCGTCGGTCAGGTGGTGGACGTTGAGGCGCGCTTTACCTAAGGGAATATCGCGCTCTTTGTTGAACAGATCGCTTAGCGGACGGCCCACCATCATGCGCACCAGTTCAGGGGCGTTGAGCTTGTCGCGGGTCAGGCTACCGACGTATTGCCCGTCGCGCAGGACGCTGACGCGATCGGAAAGTTCGTACACTTCGGCCATGCGGTGGCTGATGTAAATAATCGCCATCCCTTCATCGCGCAGGCGCATGATCAGTTCGAACAGGCGGTGGGTTTCACGTGAGGAGAGGGCGGCGGTGGGTTCATCCATCACCAGAATGCGGCTGTTACGGTGCAGAGCGCGGGCGATTTCCACCTGCTGCTGTTCGGCGATAGTCAACGTCATCACGCGATCGCTGGCCTTAAACTGGGCGCCGAGTCGGTCGATGACTTTCTGCGACTGCAGCACCATCTCTTTACGCTGGACCAGACCGCCGCGCGACAGCTCGCTGCCAAGAAAGATATTTTCCGCCACCGTCAGGTTGGGTGCCAGCTGCATCTCCTGGTAAATCAGCGTGATGCCCGCGCTGAGCGCATCTTTTGGCCCACGAATGTGGAACGGCTGACCATCAATCAGGATCTCGCCGCTGGTGGCGGTGTAGGCGCCCGCGAGGATTTTCATCAGCGTGCTTTTCCCCGCGCCATTCTCGCCCATCAGGGCATGAATCTCACCCGGCCAGACGGTTAAATCGACCCCTTTCAGCGCGTAAAATTTGCCAAACGCTTTGGCAATGTTGCGCATCTCCAGAACCGGTGTCCTGCTCATAGCGGATCTCCTGTGGGGTGGCCGATATCAGCAGTCCATCACAGGAATGTAAATGCAAAATGTCAGAAGCCGTTCATATTTGTCATATTGCGATTTTTCTTCACGGAGCGTGATATGCCGCAACCGGGACGTCACTTTTTCGCCAGTGCGCGCGGACGATTACTGTTCTTCAATCTGCTGGTGGTGGCGGTCACGCTGATGGTGAGCGGCGTGGCGGTGCTGGGGTTTCAGCATGCCAGTCAAATTCAGGAGCAGGTACAGCAGCAAACCGTTGATGACATGACCGGCAGCATGAACCTGGCGCGTGATACGGCGAACGTAGCAACGGCGGCGGTGCGACTGTCGCAGGTTGTCGGCGCGCTGGAATACAAAGGTGAAGCGGAGCGGTTGCAGGAGACCCAGCGGGCGTTGAAGCATTCGCTGCAACAACTGGCTGGCGCCCCGCTGGCGCAGCAGGAGCCGGTGCTGGTCGAGCGTATTATCCAGCGCAGCAATGAGTTACAAAGCAGTGTGGAAGGTATGTTGCAGCGCGGACAGCGGCGGCATCTGGAACGTAACGCGCTGCTCAGTTCGCTGTATCAGAATCAAAGCTATTTGCGCCATCTGCAAACGCTTACCGGCGCGCAGGATGACATGCTGCTGGGGCAAATAGACCGTTTGATCGTTGCCGCCATTGAGACTCCCACGCCGCGATCGGTAGTGAAACAACTCGACAGCGTGATGACCGCGCTGCCTTTACATCACTCCAGCCCGTTGATAAGCAGAATCCTCAACGATTTCAATCAGGAACTGCATAAGCTGGAGCCGCTTTCTTCCGCGCTGGAGCAGAGCGATCTGGCGATCAACTGGTATATGTTTCATATCAAAGCGCTGGTGGCGATCCTTAATAGCGATATCAATCAATATGCCTCGCAGGTGGCGCTGATTTCTGAGCAGCGGGTGGCGCAAAGCCATCAGGAACTGCAATCCGGCGCGTTGTTTATTATGGTGTTTGCGTTGCTGGCCGTAGTGATTACCGGTTTTGCCGGTTGGTATATCTATCGCAACCTCGGCTCTAACCTGACGGCAATTTCGCAGGCGATGACCCGGCTGGCGCACGGTGAATCGGACGTCAGCGTTCCGGCCCTGCAGCGGCGCGATGAGCTGGGCGAACTGGCCCGCGCTTTTAGTGTCTTTGCCCGTAATACCGCTTCGCTGGAGCACACCACCCGATTACTTAAAGAAAAAACCAGCCAAATGGAAATCGACCGCACCGAGCGCCAGGAACTGGAAGAGGCGCTGCTGCACAGCCAAAAGCTGAAGGCGGTGGGGCAACTGACGGGCGGATTAGCGCATGATTTCAATAACCTGCTGGCGGTGATTATTGGCAGTCTGGATCTGGTGAACCCAGACTCACCCGATGCGCCGCGGGTCAATCGAGCGCTTAAAGCCGCCGAGCGCGGGGCGCTACTTACCCAGCGGCTACTGGCCTTTTCGCGCAAGCAATCTTTGCATCCCCACGCGGTGGAGCTGAAAACGCTGCTAGAAAACCTGGGCGAACTGATGCGTCATTCGCTCCCGGCCACGCTGACGCTGGAGATTGAAGCCCAGTCTCCCGCCTGGCCCGCGTGGATTGACGTCAGCCAACTGGAAAATGCCATTATCAATCTGGTGATGAACGCCCGTGACGCCATGGACGGGCAGGCGGGCACGATTAAAATCCGTACCTGGAACCAACGGGTCACGCGCAGCGATGGGCGTAAGCAGGATATGGTGATGCTGGAGGTCGCCGACCAGGGCTGCGGGATGTCGCAGGAGGTGAAAGCTCAGGTCTTTGAACCGTTTTTCACCACCAAACAGACCGGCAGCGGCAGCGGGCTGGGGTTATCAATGGTCTACGGCTTTGTACGTCAGTCCGGTGGACGTGTGGAGATTGAAAGCGCTCCCGGGCAGGGAACGACGGTCAGGTTGCAGCTTCCTCGCGCCGTAGTACCGGTACAGGCTGAGGCAGAACCGATAGCGGAACACGCGGCTAATAGTGGCGAAAAACTGGTGCTGGTGCTTGAGGACGAGGCTGATGTGCGCCAGACGTTGTGTGAGCAATTACACCTGCTGGGCTACCTGACATTAGAAGCCGCCAACGGGGAACAGGCGATGCATATGCTGACGGCTTCATCCGAGATTGATATTTTTATCAGCGACGTCATGCTGCCCGGTGGTTTAAGCGGCGTGGATGTGGTTAATCATGCCCAGGCACATTATCCGCAGCTGAACATCCTGCTGATGAGCGGTCAGGATTTGCGTCCGGCCCATAACCCGGCGCTGCCGGATGTGGCGTTATTGCGTAAACCCTTTACCCGCACAGAACTGGCGCAAGCGCTGCGGCATTCGCGTAATTGAGATTCCTCCGCTACCCGCGCAAATTCGCTTTGATTACCGTGGGGCGAGTTTCTCGATGAGGCTGGTTTTATGCAACGCTCCGCGACATTCTTACTTTTCTCTCTGCTGATGATGACCACCGTTTCGGCGCAGGCGGATATTATCGATGATGCCATCGGCAATATTCAGCAGGCGATTAACGACGCATACAAACCGGACAACGGGCGGGATTATGATGACGCTCGTGATGAAAGCTGGCAGCGTCAGATGAGTGACGATCGGCGCAGGCAGTATGATAATCGCCGTCGCCAGTTTGAAGACCGACGTCGCCAACTGGATGACCGTCAGCGTCAGCTTGATCAGGAACGACGTCAGTTAGAAGACGAAGAACGCAGAATGGAAGAGGATTACGATCGTTAGCATCTAACTCCCCAATATGCGTGATAATTTTACTTCCGGTATGAAAGTTACCATTGAGCCCAACACATCAACTTAATGTTAATCAATGCACTTGAGCACAGTGCGTCTATGCACTACAATCTCTTTATGCTTATGCAAAAGGTGTTGGCAATGGAATGTCTAAATCATTAAATATCAGAAATTTTCGGGATACATGGTTGAAGATTTTTTTGAGCGGGCAACACCGCACAGAAAAATACCCGCGGATATTCACACCGCATTAGCCAGAAAGCTGGATATCATCAATGCGGCGGTTTCGCATCGGGATTTGCGCTCGCCGCCAGGGAATAGATATGAAGAGTTAACCGGAAAGTTACAGGAATATTCTTCAATAAGAGTAAATAAGCAGTACCGATTAATATTTTAATGGGTTAACGGTAAGGCCGAAGATGTGTACTTAGACCCACACATCTACTAGAAAAAATGTAAGGTAACGATATGAAACAGGCAACCAGAAAACCAACTACTGTGGGTGATGTCCTGCAATATGAATACCTGGAGCCGCTCGATCTGAAAATTAACGATCTAGCTGAAATACTGCATGTTCACCGCAATACGGTGAGCGCGCTGGTCAATAATAATCGCAAATTAACAACGGATATGGCATTTCGCCTGGCGAAAGCGTTTGATACCTCCGTTGATTTCTGGCGTAACCTACAGTCGGCGGTTGACTTGTGGGAAGTTGAAAATGATATGCGGGCGCAAGAAGAACTGAACCGTATTATGTCTGTTAAAGACTTTGTCGCGCAGCGAAATGTCGCCACTAAGAAAGTCGCCTGATAGGCTGCTTATAGGCCGGAGCAGGTATTTCACCGCGTCCGGCAAATCTCGCTAATCCAGCACAATCTCCATCCCGTCATATCCTACTTCGATGCCTGTCGGCAGCGGATTTTCCATCAGCCACAGATCAAACTGATGGCTGATATGCGTCAGGATAACCCTTGGACAGCGGATAACCTCGTTCAGCGCGATGACGGTATTGAGATCGCAATGATTGCGCGGCGGTTCGGCGCGCGGGGCATGGCTGCAGTCGATGATAATCACCTGCGGTGGGTTATTGTGGAGAAACTTCAGCGTCTTATCGGGAAGCCCGGCGGTGTCGGAGAACCACGCCACCCGGCTGTGCGCGGTCTCGAACAAATAGCCAAACGTCAGCTTTGAATGGTTGAGCGGCAGCGGCGTCACCTGCAACCCTTGCAGGTCAAATACCACGAACGGCGCAACGGTATGGCTAAAATCGAGAATACCGGGATGCTTAAACAGATCGTCGCAACCCTGCTCATCCGGTGGGCCGTACACCGGGATGCTCGCCCCCACGCCCCAGCGCAACGGAAACAGTCCTTGCACATGATCCATATGATAGTGGGTCAGCAGAAACTGCTGAAAGCTGCCCGCTGGCCAGTCGTCCATCAGATGCGGGATCCCCGCGTCCAGCAGGGTTACCGCATGATTGAATTTGACCACCCCGCTACAGGGGCGTCGACGGTATTGCGCCTGTAAGCGCGCCCGCTGACAGGCCGCGCAGTCGCAGCCAAATGCCGGCACCAACTGCGCGCCGCCGGTTCCCGTCAGCGTAATGGTCAGACTCATGACTCCCCCTACAACGGTTTGGTGAAGCGAAAATGGCTCTGGGTATAGCCTTCGCGCTGGTAGAAACGGTGCGCGTTAAGGCGCTGGGTGCTGGTGGAAAGCTCGGTCATTTCTGCGCCTGCTTCGCGCGCGGTGGCTTCGGCCCAGGCCAGTAGCTGACTGCCTACCGTTAATCCTCGCGCCTGTGGCATCACCACCAGTTCCTGAATCTCGCCAATCCAGTTGGCGTGGTGCAGATGAAACTGCAGGTGCAGACCGATCAAGCCGACGACTTCTCCGTCGAGCAGCGCCAATTGGTAGTGCATATTAGGATCTTGCAGATTCGCGGCGTATCCGGCGCTAAAGGCCTGGCGATCGAATTGTCCCTGCTTGAGTTCACAGATAAGCGCGTAAACCGCATCGGTATCGTAGAGCGTGGCGCGGCGTAATTCACAGACAGACATGTTTCTTCTCCTTGCGTCCCATCAGTGCGAGCAGTGTATCGACAGACTGTAGCAAACTGCCATCATTGTTGAGGACGTGGCAGTCATACGGCGCGTAGCGTGCCGCGCGTTCAAGGCGGGCGGCGATTTCCGTTTCACTCTCCCGCCCACGCGCCTGCAGACGCTGGCGTAGAATCGCCGGGGAAACCTGTAAGCAAATAGGAAGTAACGACGCGCCATAACGAGCCTGCGCCTGGGGCAGATGGGCGCGCGATCCGTTGACCACCACATCAAAACCGGCGTGCAACCAGAGGTCAATCTCCACGCCGACGCCGTAGTAGAAGCCGTTGGCATGCCAGCTCAGCGCCAGCAGATTCTGCCCGGCGCGGGTAAAAAATTCTTGTTCACTCAGCGCAATATGATTTTCATTCCCGGCGTTAGCGGCACGGGTGATGTATCGATGCGCCACCAGCAGTTGCGCGGGTTCCTGCAGCCGGAGTTCCGCCAGCAGACTGTCCTTACCAGAGCCGGATGGCCCCATCAGCCAGATCAGTTTCCCCATAGTCAGAATACCCTTTTGCCCTGACGCCAGACGTGGTCGATATGGATGTTGCCGCCTTTGCGATGTGCCAGCACCAGATCCGCCCGTTTACCTTCGGCAACAACGCCGCGATCGTCGAGATTCAATGCCTGCGCCGGATTGCGGGTCACCAGACGAATCGCCTGCGGCAGCGTAAAGCGGTTGGCGTCGTCATCCGCTACGCGAAATGCCGCGTCGAGCAGGCTGGCGGGGTAGTAATCGGAGGAGAGAATATCCAGTAACCCCAGCTCAGCCAGCTTATGCGCCGCCACATTGCCGGAATGAGACCCTCCGCGCACGATGTTTGGCGCGCCCATCAGCACGTTCATTCCGTGCTGGCGCGAGGCTTCAGCCGCCGCGAAAGTGGTAGGAAATTCGGCGATTACGCTGCCAAGTTGGTGCGATTCCAGCACATGTTCGCTGGTGGCATCGTCATGGCTCGCCAGCGCGATATTACGTTCGCGGCAAAGCTGGGCGATGGCGTTACGATTGGGCTGCGACCAGCGTGCGGCGAGGGCCAACTGTTCTTCTTCATAGCGGGCCATCTGCTCGTCGGTGAGCGAATACTTGCCCTGATAATACTCGCGGTACTTTTCTCGATTGGCGAACTGGCGCTGGCCCGGCGAATGATCCATCAGTGAAACCAGCGTCACCGGCTCGCGCCCGACCAGTTTTTCAAACAGTGGCAGGGTGGTGTGGTGCGGCAGTTCGCAGCGCAGATGCAGGCGGTGTTCGGCGCGATTGACCCCGCGTTTTTGCGTCTCTTCCACGGCGTTGATCATCTTCTCCAGATTTTCCAGCCGATCACCGCCGTCGCGTACGTCGCCAATCGCCACCGCGTCCAGCACGGTAGTAATGCCGCTGGCGACCATTAGCGCGTCATGGCTGCTCATCGCCGAGTGGGCAGGCCAGTCGACCTTCGGGCGCGGGGTGAAGAATTTATCCAGATTATCGGTATGCAGCTCAATCAACCCTGGCAGCAGCCAGCCGCCTTCGCCGTCTAAAGCCTCTGGTAGACGGCTCTGGGTTTCGGCAAAGGCGCGAATAACCCCGCCCGCAATTTCCAGCGATCCTTGCACCACGTCATCTTCCAGAACCAGCTTTACATTGTTGATAATCATGCTGTTGTTCCCATCAGGTGCAGACGGTCCGCTACGCGGTCGCGCACGGTTTGATCGTGAAAAATACCGACAATGGCTGCGCCGCGGGCCTTCGCTTCTTCGATCAGCGCCACTACGGCAGCGCTGTTTTTGGCGTCCAGTGAGGCGGTCGGCTCATCAAGCAGCAGAATAGGGTAATCGACGATAAACCCACGGGCGATGTTGACGCGCTGCTGTTCACCACCGGAAAAGGTCGATGGCGCCAGGTGCCACAGGCGTTCCGGTACGTTGAGACGCGTTAACAGGCTGGCGGCTTTTGCGGCGCATTCTTCACGTGATACGCCGAGATCCAGCAGCGGTTGCATCACCACATCCAGGGCGCAGACACGGGGGATCACGCGCAGAAACTGACTTACCCAGCCGATGGTTGAACGGCGAACTTCCAGCACTTTGCGCGCCGGGGCCTGCACCAGATCGACCCATTCATCGCTGTGGCGAATGTGGATGTGCCCTTCATCCGGCAGGTAGTTGGCGTACAGCGAACGCAGCAACGTGGATTTACCGCTGCCCGAGTGACCGTGCAGCACCACGCATTCGCCGCTTTTCACTGCCAGAGTGGCGTTTTGCAGCACTGGCAGACGTACGCCGTTTTGCTGGTGGAGCACGAAGGTTTTACTGACATTTTCAACGCGAATCATTTTTGCCTCGAGATTTTTTGCCGGATGGCGGCTGCGCCTTATCCGGCCTACAAAAGTGCGATCCAGGTAGGCCCGATCAGCGCAGCGCCATCGGGCACAACAAAAAATCAGTTCTGCAATACGGACGACACCAATAACTGGGTATACGGATGATGCGGATCGTCGAGCACGCGGTCGGTTAACCCACTTTCCACCACCTGACCCTGTTTCATCACCAGCAAACGGTCCGCCAGCAGACGCGCCACGCCCAGATCGTGGGTGACAATCACCACCGCCAGATCCAGTTCCACCACCAGGCCGCGCAGCAGATCCAGCAGTTTGGCCTGTACCGACACGTCCAGCCCGCCGGTCGGTTCATCCATAAACACCAGCTTCGGGTGGGTGACGAGGTTACGGGCGATCTGCAGGCGTTGCTGCATGCCGCCGGAGAAGGTGGTCGGCAGGTCGTCGATACGTGAGGCGGGGATCTCCACCTCCTCCAGCCAACGCTGCGCCGTGGCGCGAATGTCGCCATAGTGGCGCGCGCCGGTGGCCATCAGGCGTTCGCCGATATTGCCGCCTGCGGAAACCTGACGGCGCAGGCCATCCAGCGGATGCTGATGCACCACGCCCCACTCGGTGCGCAGCAGACGGCGGCGGTCGGCCTCGTTCATGTCGTACAACGAACGGTTCTGATACAAAATTTCACCGTTCTGTGGCGTCAGACGTGAAGAGATTGATTTCAGCAGAGTGGTTTTGCCGGAACCGGACTCGCCGACGATACCCAGCACTTCGCCAGGCCACAGGTCAAACGAGACGTCGCTGAAGCCTTTGCCCGGCGCGTAGAGATGAGTCAGGTTGTTGACTGAAAGCAGCGGTTGCGTCATTTGCTGAGAGCCTCACTCTGTTGGCGGCAGTAGTCGGTGTCGGAACAGACAAACATGCGTTTGCCGGTGTCATCGAGCACCACTTCATCGAGATAGCTGTGGGTAGAGCCGCAGATGGCGCAAGGCTCATCCCAGCTCTGCACGGTAAACGGGTGATCGTCGAAATCGAGGCTTTCCACGCGGGTGTAAGGTGGAACGGCATAGATGCGCTTTTCACGACCAGCGCCAAACAGTTGCAGGGCCGGCATCATGTCCATCTTCGGATTGTCGAATTTCGGGATGGGCGATGGGTCCATGACGTAGCGGTTATTGACCTTCACCGGATAGGCGTAGGTCGTGGCGATATGGCCGAAGCGGGCGATATCTTCATACAGTTTCACCTGCATGATGCCGTACTCTTCCAGCGCGTGCATGGTGCGGGTTTCCGTTTCACGCGGTTCAATAAAGCGCAGCGGCTCGGGGATTGGCACCTGGAAGATGATTATCTGATCTTCCACCAAGGGTGTTTCCGGGATGCGGTGGCGGGTCTGGATCAGCGTGGCGTCTTCGGTACGTTCCGTCGTCGCCACGCCCGTCACGCGTTTGAAGAAGTTGCGGATCGACACCGCGTTGGTGGTGTCGTCCGCGCCCTGGTCAATCACCTTCAGCACGTCCGGTTCGCCAATCACGCTGGCGGTAAGCTGAATGCCGCCCGTGCCCCAGCCGTAGGGCATCGGCATTTCACGTCCGCCAAATGGGACCTGATAGCCGGGGATGGCTACCGCTTTCAGAATGGCGCGGCGGATCATGCGTTTGGTCTGTTCATCAAGATACGCAAAGTTGTAGCCGGAGAGGTTAGCGGTCACGGGCGGCCTCCTGTTGCAGGCGTTTGAGCAGTTCCAGTTCGGCCTGGAAATCGACGTAATGGGGGAGCTTGAGGTGCGATACAAAACCCGCCGCTTCGACGTTATCCGCATGTGCCAGCACGAACTCTTCGTCCTGCGCCGGTCCCGTGACCGTTTCATCGTATTCGGCCGCCTGTAAGGCACGGTCCACCAGCGCCATCGCCATCGCTTTACGTTCGCTCATGCCGAACACCAGCCCGTAGCCGCGGGTAAAATGGGGAGATTCGTTCTCTGGCGCGACAAAGCCGTTGACCATTTCACACTCCGTCATCAGCAGTTCGCCGACGTTCACCGCAAATCCCAGCTCTTTCGGTACGGTTTCCAGTGCGACGTAGCCGCTGCGGATCTCGGCGGCAAACGGGTGGTTGCGTCCGTAACCGCGTTGGGTGGAGTAGGCCAGTGCCAACAGATAGCCCTCGTCGCCGCGCATCAGCTGTTGCAGGCGTGAGGCACGTGAGCACGGGTAAACCGGCGGCGTGCGAGTGATATCGTCGGGTGCGTCGCCGTTATCTTCTTCGCGTTTTGCCAGCCCCTGGTTTGCCAGCAGGGAAAAGACGTGCGGGGAGGCATCCTGCGTGTTATCCGCGCAGCGCAGCGGCGGCGTTTCACCATTGGCCAGCAGGGTAAAATCCAGCAGGCGATGGGTGTAATCGTAGGTTGGACCTAACAGTTGCCCGCCGGGAATGTCCTTGTAGACCGCGGAGATTCGGCGTTCAAGGCGCATTTCCGCACTGTTTATCGGTTCGCTGACTGCCACCTTTGCCAACGTCGTGCGATAGGCGCGCAGCAAAAAGATGGCTTCGACGTTATCGCCGCTGGCCTGTTTTAGCGCCAGCGCCGCCAGTTCGCGGTCGGCGATGCCGCCTTCGGTCATCACCCGATCGACCGCCAGGTTCATCTGCTGTTCGATTTGCGCGACGCTCAGTTCGGCAATGGTCTCCTCGCCCCGGCGTCGGTTTTCCTGCAGGGCGTGGGCGCTGGCTATCGCCTTTTCGCCCCCTTTGACAGCGACGTACATCAGCACACCTCCACATGAGTCGTTCGCGGAATAGCCAGCAGGCGTTCGCCGCAGGTGAGGATCAGATCGACCCCCAGCGGGAACGGATGCGGGCGTTCGGTGAGTTCGTGAATCAGGCATTCCGGCAGCTGCGGCGCGATCATGCGTTCCTCGGCGATACCGGCGCCGGTCAGACGCAGCATGCGTCCGCCGCTTAAGCCAGAGACCTGAACAATCAGCGTGGCGCTGGTCTCTGGCGCGACGGCGGAACCGGCGGAGAGGGCGTTTAGCTGTTCGCTGCTGATGCGTTCGTCGGCGACAGCAAATGCCGCCAGCTGTGGCTGATCCACCAGCGGCGCGTTGGTATGAAAACGCAGATTCTGCCGGGCAATATCGTTATCCATTGACGGCGCCAGCCAGACCGGCGTGTCGCCATCAACCAGCGTCAGCAGCACGCTGGTGGTTGCCAGGCCCAGCGGCTGCCAGCCATGTTTCAGTTGATGCAGGGCGACGATCACGCCCGGTTCACTCATGGCTTTCAGCAGACGACGAAAGCTCTGCTGCGCATCCTGAACGGGTAAATTAAAAGCGGTTTGTAAGGTCATGCGTTATCTCCGCGTACCAGCGTGAAGAAGTCGACCCGGCTGGCGTTGATTTCGGCACGGCGTGCGCTAATCAGCGCATCGCGTTCCGCTTCCAGCGGGACAATCAAGGTTTCCATTAAGCTTTGGAAATGCGTGTGTTCCTGCAGCAGGGCGTCAATTACCGCGCACTGCTCGGCATGGTGTTTGTTACGACCCAGCAGGTAGCTGTAACCCAGCGTGCCGCTCGTCAGGCGCACCACCGCGCGGGTGAGCGTGGTGTCGCCAGCAAAGAAGCGATTGCCGGTACCGCCCATGCGGGCCTGGATTTGCATCAGTCCGCATTCCGGTGCGCGGATAAGTTCATAGTCCGGCGTCAGTTTGAGCGCGTTGATGCGGGCGTTCAGCGCATCGGCATTGCTGTAAGCCAGCGCGCGCATCCAGCGCTGGCGGGTGGCGGTATCGAAATGCATTCAGTGCTCCATAGTGAATTCGATCATGTCGGCGCGGGTCAGGCTGACGGAGTATTCCGCCGCCTGTTCTTCGCCTTCACGGTGGTTCAGGGTGCGCACGCACAGCAGCGGCGCCATGTTGGGGATTTCCAGCACCTTGCTCTCTTTGGCCTGGGCCCGGCGGGCGCTGATGCGCGTTTGCGTGCGCAGGAGCGTCAGACCGGACTGTTCGCGTAAGTAGTCATGCAACGAACCGTTGTTAAAGCCCTGCAGCAGCGGCCACAGCGTGAGGTCGGAAAAATAGTGGTCGATTTGGCACAGGGCGATGCCGTTAACCCGGCGCAGAGTACGCAGGTGAATAACGTTGTCGCCTTCGTTAATGCTGAGCGCGTCGGCAATATGGCTGGAGGCCGGGCGCAGCACCGCCAGCAGTTTTTCGCTGGTGGGGTGGCTACCCTGGTCCAGCAGGTTCTGACTGAAACGCGCCTGGGCATTGAGCGGGTAATCAAACGGGCGCATCAGCACCAGCACGCCGACGCCCTGGCGACGTTGAACCCAACCGCGCTCAACCAACTGGTCAATGGCGCGGCGCAGGGTATGGCGATTCACCTCGTAGCGCGCGGCAAGCTGCTGCTCGGCGGGCAGATAGTCCCCGCAGCGATAATGTTGACGAAGCTCCTGCTCAAGTCTCGCGGCAATTTCCTGATAACGCGTTGGATAACTGGTCGGATGTGTAGACAAGTGCATAGCAATCAATGCCTCGTTAATCAGATAAAGTGCTTACGCAAACGCTGGGAAAGGAAATCCAGCAGGCTGACGGTGACGATGATTAACACCATCAGGGCGCAGGTTTGCTGGAACTGGAAGCCGCGGATCGCCTCCCATAAGGTCACGCCGATACCGCCTGCGCCCACCATGCCGACCACCGTGGCCGAGCGAACGTTGGACTCAAAACGGTACAGCGAGTAGGAGATCAGCAGCGGCATCACCTGCGGCAAAACGCCGTAGAGGATCTCTTCAATTTTGTTGGCCCCGGTGGCGCGAATACCTTCTACCGGGCCCGGTTCAATGGCTTCTACCGCTTCGGAAAGCAGCTTGGAGAGCACCCCGGTAGTGTGGATAAACAGCGCCATCACCCCGGCGAACGGACCTAAGCCGACGGCGACCACGAACAGCATGGCGAAGACCATTTCGTTGATGGCGCGGCAGGCGTCCATCGCTCTGCGCATTGGCTGGTAAATCCACCACGGCACGAGGTTATCGGCGCACATCAGGCCGAAAGGAATCGACAGCACCACGGCGAGGGCGGTACCCCAGACGGCGATTTGCAGGGTGACGGCCATTTCACCGAGATAGTCCTGCCACTGGCTGAAGTCCGGCGGGAAGAAGTCGGCGGCGAAGGTCGCCATATTGCCGGAATCCTGGATCAGCGTGAGCGGAGCCATTTCGGCACCTTTCCACGAGACCACCAGCACGGCGAGAAGAATGGCCCAGCTCAGTAGCGAGAACCAGCTACGTTTGGGCGGGGCGACGGTGATGGTTTGCATGTTTAGCTCCGTTGGTACGTGTCTTTGCGTGGTAGGCCGGATGGCGCTGCGCTTATCCGGCCTACAATCCGCTCTACAAATCACTGCACCGCTTTGGTGACGCTGGTCATAGCGCCCAGCGCGGCGGTCAGACGGTCCAGATCGTCGAGCTGCGCTTTCAGCGCCGAGGTTTTGCTGGCTTTCTGTTCCTCGTTCAGCCCTTTGTTGTCCTTCACGCCCTGCATCTCTTTAAACAGCGCCAGTTGACGAATTGGCACCAGTTGCAGGTCGCTGGAGGCACGGAACGGCGCCCAGCCCAGGCGTTCAAGTACGGTTTTCTGTTCCGGCGTTTTGCCGTAGTTCATAAAGAAGTCGTACACCTTGTCCTTGGTGGTTTCGGAGAGGTTTTTACGCCAGACGATCGGATCGCCCGGGATCAGCGGTGACTTCCAGATCACCTTCAGCTCTTTCAGTTTTTCCGGTGCGGAAGTTTTCAGTTTGTCGAGGTTTTCGGTGTTGTTGGTGGCGACATCGACCTGCTTGTTGGCGACGGCCAGCGCGTTGGTTTCGTGTCCGGCGTTAACGGTGCGTTTGAAATCACTGGCGGAGATGTTGTTTTTGGCGAAGACGTAGTAACCGGGGACGAGGAAGCCTGACGTGGAGTTGGGATCGCCGTTGCCGAAGGTCAGATCTTTACGTTTGGCGATCAGATCGTTCAGGTTGTTGATCGGACTATCTTTGTTAACGATCAACACGCTCCAGTACCCCGGGGATCCGTCGGCGGCGACGGTCTGGGCAAACACTTGTCCGTTAGCGCGATCCACCGCTTCCATTGCCGAGAGGTTGCCGTACCAGGCGATATCGACTTTGTTAAAGCGCATTCCCTGGATGATCCCGGCGTAGTCCGGGGCGAAGAAGGCGTTCACTTTCACGCCCAGTGACTTTTCCATGTCCTTCAGGAACGGTTCCCACTGCGGCTTCAGGTTTTGCTGTGATTCGGTCGAAATAATGCCAAAGTTCAGCGCTTTTTCCTGCTCTTCGGCATGGACCGGGCTGAGCAGGGTGCTGAGACTAAACATGCTGGTAAAGGCCAGCGCGGCAACTGTCTTATAGCTCATTTCCATTCCTCATTGTGGGGATGTCAGGCAGCCTGCGCGTTCTGTTCGACGCGGTTCATGCTGCGGTAGAGATGGTCAAAACGATCGTTATCAAAATGCTGGCTGCTGCCGTCAAAGAAGACATTGCCCTGGCGCAGCGCGACGATGCGTTCGCAATAGCGCAGGGCGTAATCCACCTGGTGCAGCGTGACGACCACGGTGATGCCGTCGGTCTGATTAATGTCGCGCAGGGTATCCATTACGATGCGTGCGGATTCCGGGTCCAGCGAGGCAATAGGCTCGTCGGCCAGGATCACTTTGGCCTGCTGCATCAGCGCCCGGGCGATAGCGACGCGCTGCTGTTGCCCGCCCGAAAGCGTGGAAACGCGCTGATACGCAAAGTGCGCCATGCCAACGCGGGTCAGCGCCTGGAGCGCGCGCTGTTTCTGCTCCTGACTGAACCAGCTAAAACAGGTGCGCCAGAATGGCGTGCTGCCGAGCGCGCCAATCAGGACGTTCTCCAGTACTGTCAGACGGTTAACCAGATTGAACTGCTGGAAGATATAGCCGGTGTGGGCGCGGCTTTGGCGGATATCACGTGCCAGACGACCTTCGTGTTGGACGGTGCGACCCAACAGCTCAACATGGCTACCGGGCGATTTATCCCCGGTGATCAAACCGCTTAAATGACGTAAAAGGGTGGATTTGCCGGAGCCAGACGGCCCAAGCAGAGCCACCATCTCACCGGAACAGATGCTCAGATCAACCGCATTGAGCGCCTGATGCTGGTTGAAGGATTTGGAGAGTTTCTCGACGCGGATAATCGTTTGCATGATGCGGCCTCCCTAAAAAAGTGGCCCCATCGTGGCGGATCAATGTGACGTTTTCGTTAAGGGATGGTTACTCAACAATGAAGAGTTGAGCGATTTTTGATGACAGTACGGGAGGACAAGCCTCCCGTTGGATTACTCGGTAGGTTGCTGCTGTTTGACGACGTTGATCATCCACGGTACGCCATACTGGTCGCTCACTTTACCAAAACCGTGGGCCCAGAAGGTTTCCTGCCAGTCCATTTCGATTTTTCCGTTTGCCGCGAGGTTATCAAACCAGCGCTTGCCTTCGTCGACATTTTGCGTGTCGAGCACCAGCGTGAAGCCAGAGTAGTGGGCATTTCCATCGGGGGCGCTATCGCTCATCATAATGTCGCTGCCCGCAACGCGCAGGTTGGCGTGGGCGATAGCGGTATCGGGGAATTTCATTCCTGAAGGGCAACCTTCTTCACTGTCCTGCGCCGATTTGGGCATTTCACCGAAGTTGATTTTGTAGAGCAGCTCGGCGCCTAATGTTTTTTGGTAGTAGGCGATGGCGTCTGCGCAGTTGCCTGCAAAGGAGATATAGGGACTTAACGGCATGATCTTTACCTCAGGTAAAAGAAACCCGTTAAGTGTAGTTAGCGTCTGCAAAAATAAACCAGGCGGGAAGTATGAGCTTCCCGCCTGGCAGATGAGCTGACACAGGCCTGATTAGCGCAGCGCCATCAGGCAATTTGCATCAGTTCTTTTTCACAAACTCTGATTTCAATTTCATTGGGCCAAAGCCATCGATTTTGCAATCGATGTTGTGGTCGCCTTCCACCAGACGAATGTTTTTTACTTTGGTACCAATCTTCAGCATTGAAGAGCTACCTTTTACCTTCAGGTCTTTCACTACGGTAACGCTGTCGCCGTCGGCCAGCAGGTTGCCGTTAGCATCTTTAACGATAAGTTCGTCGCTGTCCTGAGCCGGTTCAGCATCGTTCCATTCGTGAGCGCATTCCGGGCAGATGAACATGCCGTTATCTTCGTAAGTGTATTCGGAGTTGCATTGTGGGCAGTGTGGTAATGACATGTGGATTTCCTCAAAAGTCAGCAGGGGCAAATGCGCCCAAAAAATGGCAGATTGCCGAAAAAGGCCGCAATTATACATAAAATCCCTGCTTTTGTCGGGACTACTGCGCGATAAAGCAAAATGATCTGCTGTAAAGATCCTTTGCTTTCACAGCAATGAAGTATGGCGCAATATTTTTTAAGGGAAATTGCTACGCCAGGCTATTTAAGATAAGGTGAGGCGAAATAACTGATATTTATAGGTAACACCGCTTACGGGTGTCTACGTCCTGATGGTTGAATATCTCCTGCCCCCTTAATTTTAGTAGGGGAATTCAGCGGGTATTCTTTAAAACTGAACTACGCTGTTTATCTTTCTTACTTATTACATAAGTGAGAGGCATCAGGCCAGCGGTTATATGCCAAATTTATTTTAATAATATCAATTGGTTGTTTCGATTTTAATTATTTCCACACGTAATTATAAAAGCCGAAAATCTATAAATAAAACGATTAGGCTAAATAAAAGTAATGCCATTTGCGTTAAGGAAAAATTTTCCATGCACACACAGACAATATATGAATTAAGTCAGGAAGCTGAACGCTTGCTGATGCTCTCTCTTGAACATCTCCGGCAATTACAAAAATTGCCCATCACGTCGTTGGATGATGTCGCGCTGCAACATGGAGAGCATAGCAGACAGGTTGTTCAGCCCCTGCATTTCAGCGCGCGTGGTATGGATGCCCAGCAGGCGACGCTCAATAATGAGCTGCGCAAGATTACGCGTCTGGAAATGGTGCTGGCCATCGTTGGCACCATGAAAGCGGGAAAATCGACGACGATTAACGCGATTGTCGGCACAGAAGTTTTACCTAATCGTAATCGTCCGATGACGGCGTTACCGACGCTTATTCGCCATACGCCGGGGCAGAAAGAGCCGGTGCTGCATTTTTCGCATGTCGCGCCGATCGAAGCCTTAATGAAGGTTTTACAGCAGCGCATGCGGGCATGCGATCGCCAGCGTCTTACGCAGACGCTGGAAATTGATAAGGATATGAACGTCCTGCTGCAGCATATTGAAAACGGCGTGGCATTTGAACGGTATTATCTTGGCGCACAGCCTATTTTCCATTGTCTTAAAAGCCTGAATGACCTGGTGCGTTTGTCAAAAGCGCTGGAGGCTGATTTTCCTTTTGCCGCCTATGCCGCGATTGAGCATATTCCGGTTATCGAGGTCGAATTTGTCCATTTGGCCGGACAGGCAAGCTATCCGGGGCAATTAACGCTGCTGGATACGCCGGGGCCGAACGAGGCCGGACAACCGCACTTACAAAAAATGCTGAATGAACAGCTGGCGCGGGCTTCTGCGGTCCTGGCGGTAATGGATTACACCCAACTGAAGTCGATTTCTGATGAGGAAGTCCGTCGGGCGATTATGGCGGTCGGGAAAACCGTGCCGCTGTTCGCGCTGGTCAACAAATTCGATCAGAAAGACCGCAACAGTGATGATGAAGAGCAGGTGCGGGCTTTGATTTCCGGCACGCTGATGCAAGGCGGAATCACCCCTGAACGAATCTATCCGGTTTCCTCGATGTGGGGCTATCTGGCGAACAGAGCGCGTCATGAGCTAACCACCCGCGGGCGGTTGCCGGATCATCAGGTGCAACGCTGGGTACAGGATTTTGCCGAAGCGGCGCTGGGCAGGCGCTGGCGTACCACCGATCTTGAGGATACGGAGCACATCCGTCATGCCGCCGATTTACTGTGGGAAGATTCGTTGTTTGAGCAGCCGATCCAGAACGTGATTCATGCCGCTCACGCCAATGCTTCGCTGTATGCGTTACGTTCCGCGTCGCATAAGTTATTGAACTATGCGCAAAGCGCGCACGAATATCTGGAGTTTCGCGCCCACGGATTAACGGTGGCCTATGAAAAACTGCGGCTGAACATTACGCATATTGAAGAGGATATGCAGCAGTTACAGGTGAGCCAGGGGCGAGTGAGCGATGAAGTTAACCATGAGGTAGAACTGGCGCTGGCATCTGCCGCGACCTATCTCAATGAGCAACAGACTGAGATTCTGTGCGGCATCAATACGTTTTTTGTCAAAGAAAACGTCCTGATGATGTCACCGCACGGCCAGGGATCAGGCGCTATAACGGCTGAAATGGCGGGTGAAATGCTGGTGCTGCATGACGAAGGGCAGGCAAAAATCGTCTTAGATAAAATGCGCTCGTCCTGTGAAGGGGTATTGCTGGCAGCCCAGGAGAGCATTAGCCGGGATTTAGCGCTACGTTTTGAGCAGCTTGAGTCGACCCTGTCCCGGGCACTCAATGACGCTATGCGGCCTATTGAATTGCGGGTGAAAGAGGAGCTGAATCACGCCGGATTTCGTGCGCGGATCCGTTTTCCGGCCTTTCATGCGGCGATGTTTAATTTTAATACCCGCCAGCTATTTAATGAGGCTATTGAACAGGATATTCCGGCGGAAAATACGTCGTCTACTGGCGGTGTGGTGCGTGACACTTTCTCCCGTTGGCTGAACCAACCCAACTGGGGATGGAATGATTACGTCGAAACAAAAACGCGTTATCTCATTGATATGGGCGCGCTGCACAAGAGCCTTGTGCATTACGTTACCCAGTTTTGCCAACAAATTCGTAAAGCTTTAGTTGCTCAGGTCGATATTTCCGTTACGGCAGGCATGGCCACGTTTTTTGCTGATTTTTCGCAGTGTCTGGCGCAATTACAGGCGAGCCTGCGTGAGAGCCTGACCCTGCGCCAGCAAAATGAGTCTGCGGTGAATGCGTTGAATGAACAATTACAGCACCGTATTACGACGGCGGCATGGCTTTATGAAGATTCCCGCTTGCTGCGCGACGATATCAACACCCTTTTTGCATCTGAGCACACATGACTAACGTGTTACTGGAAGGCCCCGGGCGGACGCTGGAGTGTGTCTACCCGAAGTTTATGGTCGATCTGGTTCAAGGAGATGAAACCAAACGTTCCGGCGGTTTTCTGCAACAGCAGCAGCGGCTGCGTGCGCGCCTGACGCAGGAGGTGCTATCCCAGACGCAACTTCGGGCGTGGGTGATGGCGGGAGTGTCCAGCGAGCATCTGGTGATGCGTCTGAAGCTGGTGGAGAAGTTGGCGGGCATGATCGACCCGGGCCATCTGGCGCTGGTGCGCATCGCCGAACGGCTAATGTTTTTGCAACAGACCGAACATCCGCGGGGGCTGTCCACCCCCGGTCTCATACAGCAGATAAATTCGCTTACGGACTGGTTCACTCAACGCGGTGCGTATAAGGAGAAGGCATTGACGCAACGCGGCCTGACGGTTCAGGCGGGCGAACACAGCGAGCAAATTTTTACCCGGTGGCGGGCTGGGGCGTATGACGGCTGGTCGTTACCCGGACGCTGTTTTGTCGCGCTGGAAGAACTGCGCTGGGGAGCTTTTGGTGACGCCTGCCGATTAGCGAATGCCGATGTGGTCTCAATGCTTAAAGACAATCTGCGCATCATGGCAGCTCAGACGCTGGCAGACAGCGTGAATGCGGCGCCCGCTACGCGTCATTATTATCATCATTGGCTCAGCGCGCCGACGGTTGGCGGCTCGGGCGAGCACAACGATATGTTGAGTTGGTTAGGCGACTGGTGTGATGCACAGCGCCATCCGGTGAGCTGGTCGGTGACGCAGCGATGGCAGAATGTGGCGTTGGGAATGCCGCGATTGTGTTCGGCGAAACGGCTGGCTGATGCGATGGTTGAGGAGATTTTTGCACCGTCCCCACTCATCAATTGAGCAGGGACGGTCAGTGGGGCTAAGGCAGAGTTAGTGGTGCAGAGAGTCTGCCGGGGTAGCCGCCGTCTCGTTGGCGACCAGGTTTTTATTAAAGCGTTTGGCATACAGCGCGGTGATAATTGGCACCAAAATGGCGGTGACAATCACGCTGGCGGCGACCAGCGCTGTGGCGGAGGCGGCAACCGGTTCAAACGCCGGGTTAATCTGGGCGATAATCACCGGGTTTGCCACCGCAGCGCCTGCCGCAGAAGAGGCTGCCACACCTGCCGTACCGTTCCCGCCACCGATAACGCGGTCAGCAATAATCAGCGGGATACCGGTGATAACGATAACCGCGACGCCCAGCAGAATACCCAACAGACCGGTATCAACGATGACGCTCAGGTTAATGGTGTTGCCCAGCGCAAAGCCGAAGAACGGGATCAGCACCGGCGTGGCTTTGCTGAAGAAAGAACGCAGATCGTGATCCAGATTACCCAGCGTAAAGCCAATCAGGAACGGTAATACCGCGCCGATAAAATGGTGTGGCTCGAAGGAGGCCAGGCCTGCTGAACCAAGGATCACCATCGTCATCAACGGACCGGATTCCAGAGACATCAACACAAATGCGCCGGACTCTTCTTTCGTTCCGTACTGGTTCATCAGGCTGGCGTACAGACGACCGTTGGTCATATCCATCGCAGAAACAATTGCCAGTACCGAAAGTCCCGCAAAGAACCCGGTTTGAATACCGGTATCAGGAATAAATGACGCGGCTATCATTGCCACTACCCACGCCACGGCTATTTTGGTGATAACCAGCGTACCGGACTTACGTAATACTGTACCGGTTGCCCGTAAATCAATAGATGCGCCAATACAAAAAAACCACACTGCCAGAATAGGCACCGTTCCGCTGATCATACCTTTGGTAAACGAACCGAAATACGCGCCGGTATCGGGAGCCAAGGTATTTAACACTGCGCCTAATAACAGGGGAATCAACATCATTCCGCCGGGGATGCGTTCAATCGTGGCTTTAATTTTCATAAACGTCCTCATATCTTGTCGCAGGCACTATATGCGCAAGGAGTTAAAAATTAATAAATTCAAATGGTTACTAAAATTTCTTAACAAAGGTAATCGCTATCTCTTTGTTTTATAGAATCTAACGCGGCATACGTTGAGCGTGTCGCTGCTCCCAGGGATATTGCGTCTGGAATTAGTTTGCATTCATGGGAACGTTGATTCAATCAAAATAAAACGATGTTTTAGTTATCTTCATCACATATTCCGCGCAAAAGTTCTCAATCGCTGTGATTATTAAAAAAGCTGTGATCTTTTTGTGAAGGGATTAGGTGATTTTTTTGCTAGCAGAATAATAGTGACCGCTGTGATTGTTGGCGCAATAAAGCGATTTATTCTTGTATTTAATTGTCAGTAAATCGCAAGCATGACATGTAAAAAAGCTGACTCAGAATGACCTTATTTACGCAGGTTGACGAAATGAAATACCATGTGTGAAGTTGATCACAAATTTAAACACTGTTAGGGTAAAGAGGTCATTAACCGCCCAATCAGGCGTCAACAGGTTCGGTTGTACTGCTCGTTTCCAGCCAGTGTAAGTAAACCTGCTACGCTTGTTACAGGGATTGCGTCTGTGCATTCCCCGCTCGGCGATGACCTTAGCGCATGTTGCGTTAGGAGCGTCGAACTGTGCGCGACAGGGCTAAGTCTAAGAGGACTGGTATGCTAAAAAGGAAAAAAATAAAACCCATTACGCTGCGCGATGTCACCATCATTGATGACGGAAAATTGCGAAAAGCCATTACCGCGGCGTCGTTAGGTAATGCGATGGAGTGGTTTGATTTTGGTGTTTATGGGTTTGTTGCTTACGCATTAGGTAAAGTGTTCTTCCCGGGGGCTGACCCCAGCGTGCAGATGGTTGCCGCGCTCGCCACCTTCTCTGTTCCCTTTCTGATTCGACCGCTTGGCGGATTGTTCTTCGGTATGCTCGGCGATAAATACGGTCGTCAGAAGATCCTCGCTATCACCATTGTGATTATGTCGATCAGTACCTTCTGTATCGGTCTTATTCCCTCGTATGCCTCGATTGGTATCTGGGCGCCGATTCTGCTGTTGCTGTGTAAGATGGCACAGGGATTCTCGGTCGGCGGAGAGTACACCGGGGCGTCGATTTTTGTCGCGGAATATTCGCCTGACCGTAAGCGTGGATTTATGGGTAGCTGGCTGGACTTCGGTTCGATCGCCGGGTTTGTGCTGGGTGCGGGCGTGGTGGTTCTGATTTCAACCATTGTCGGCGAGGCAAATTTCCTTGAGTGGGGCTGGCGTATTCCGTTCTTCCTGGCGCTGCCGTTAGGGCTGATTGGTCTGTATCTGCGTCATGCGCTGGAAGAGACGCCGGCGTTCCAGCAGCACGTTGATAAACTGGAACAGGGCGACCGCGAGGGCCTGCAGGAAGGTCCGAAGGTTTCGTTTAAAGAGATTGCGACCAAACACTGGCGTAGCCTGCTGGCGTGTATCGGTCTGGTGATTGCCACCAACGTTACCTATTACATGCTGCTCACCTATATGCCGAGCTATCTGTCGCATAACCTGCATTACTCTGAAGACCACGGCGTGTTGATTATTATCGCCATCATGATTGGTATGCTGTTTGTGCAGCCGGTGATGGGTCTGCTCAGTGACCGCTTCGGTCGTCGCCCGTTTGTTATTATGGGCAGTATTGCGCTGTTTGTGCTGGCCATTCCGGCATTTATCCTGATTAACAGTAATGTCATCGGCCTGATTTTTGCCGGGCTGCTGATGCTGGCGGTGATCCTCAACTGCTTTACCGGAGTGATGGCGTCAACGTTACCGGCGATGTTCCCGACGCATATTCGTTATAGCGCGTTGGCGGCGGCATTTAATATCTCGGTCCTGGTTGCGGGTCTGACGCCGACCCTGGCTGCCTGGCTGGTGGAAAGTTCGCAGAATCTGATGATGCCTGCTTACTACCTGATGGTGATTGCGGTGGTTGGTTTAATTACCGGTATCACCATGAAAGAGACCGCAAATAAGCCACTGAAAGGGGCGACGCCTGCCGCTTCGGATATTCAGGAAGCGAAAGAGATCCTTGGTGAGCACTACGATAACATCGAGCATAAAATCGAAGATATCGATCAGGAAATTGCGGAGTTGCAGCTTAAGCGTTCGCGTCTGGTGCAGCAGCATCCGCGTATTGATGAGTAATCAGCTTTCAGGCCTGCGGGTAGCGTTGTACTCAGTAGGCCGCATAAGGCGCCAACTGCCATCCGGCGCATTATGTTGATCTATCACAGCGACTTAAGGTTGGCTTAATATCCTTCAGGCAAACTCTCCTCCATAGTTTCGGAGGAGAGTGTCATGAAAACCCGCATTTATGAAAGTTTAACTGCCCTGTGTAGCGTGCTGATCGTCAGCAGCTTTTTGTACGTATGGGTGAGTTCTTACTGAGCTTTCGCTAATTCCACCCAGGCGCGAGTGCCGCTCGTTCCCTGACGATTCTGCAAATAGAAATGCCCGTGATGTAGCTGGGTGATCCGACTGACAATGCTCAGCCCCAGCCCAATGCCGCCAAAACGGCTGTCCATCCGTACAAACGCTTTGCTTAACTCCCCGCATTTACTTTCATCAATGCCTGGACCTTCATCTTCGACGGCCATGACGGCATCATGTTCGGTATTCAGGCCGATCGTAATAGTAGTGCCTTCCGGGCTGTAACGGTGAGCGTTCTCTACCAGATTGCGCAGCAGCATGCGTAACAGCGTTGCGTCGCCACGTACGACAACGTCCGCCGCGCTTTGCGGGAGGAGCAGCGTCTGCTGGCGCTGGTCCAGCATGGTGCTGAGTTCGTCATAGGAGGGCAGAATCACGTCCTCCAGCAGTTTGACATGTTGGTAGCTTCCGGCCGAAAACGACTGCCCGACGCGGGCGAGTTGCAGCAGTTGCGACACGCTGTCCATCATTTGGTCAAGACGGGCAATTAACGGCGAAACGTCGACTTTATGGGTTTTGGATAATAATTCCAGATGCAGGCGAACGCCTGACAGCGGCGTGCGTAGTTCGTGGGCGACATCGGCGGTAAATAAGCGTTCGTTTTCGATAGTGGTGGTCAGCCGCGTCACCAGCTCGTTGAGCGCTGAGACTACCGCCTGTATCTCAACGGTTGAACTGTGAATTTCAATGGGGGCCAGGTTATCGGCTGCCCGCGCTTCTAACTCTTTTTGCAGATCCGCCAGCGGGCGAGTAATACGTCGCACTGCCTGGTAGCAAATCAGCAGCGTCAGGCTGACCATAAAGATGCCGGGGACGATCAGGCTGGCGATGGCCTCGCGGATCTCATGCATGATGTGGCGATCGTTGTTACGGTTATCGCGCAGCGCCTGCTCGAATAACTGTATTTGCTCAGTACTTTCGTGCCACAACCAGAAGGTGCTAATGAGTTGAAAGACCAACAGAATTAGACCTATCGTCAGTATTAACCGTTGGCGAAGAGGGAGCGGTCGTTTTAGATATTGCAGCAGCTTCACTTAGCTTTCCTCAGTGGCGACCAGCATATAGCCAAATCCCCTGACCGTGCGGATACGTGATTTCCCCACTTTATCGCGCAGATTATGGATGTGGACTTCCAGCGTATTGGTCGACGGTTCGTTATCCCAACTGTAGATGTCGTTATACAGAATTTCCCGGTGAACCGGACTGCCAGCCTTGAGCATCAGGCGTGACAGGAGCGCGTATTCTTTCGGCGTTAAGATAATCTCTTGCCCGTCCATCCACACCTGGCGACGACCGATATTCAGCGTCAGGTTACTGACAATTAACTCACTTTCACCCTGATTGTTATGACGACGCAGCAGCGCCCGGATGCGGGCGTGCAGTTCTTCCAGCGCGAACGGTTTGACCAGATAGTCATCTGCGCCCACGTCCAGCCCGCTGACCCGGTCTTTCACCGTATCGCGGGCGGTGAGGATAAGCACAGGTACGGTGTATTTTTTCTGCCTGATCCGGTTCAGGAAGTGCAGACCGTCTTCATCCGGTAAGCCGAGATCCAGAACTACCAGACTGTAATGTCCGGTCTCCAGGCATTGTTCCGCTGCCCGGGCGGTTGATACGCCGTCGCAGGCATAGCCTTCTGTTTGCGCGGCGAGTATCAGTCCCTGTAATAACAACGTATCGTCTTCAACAATCAGAATTTTCATTCGCTTAGCCTCCCCGGCAGGGTTGCAGAATATCATCTGCCGCCTGATATTTCTGTGTTTGCACGCCCGTTAATCCCAGCAGAGTCGAGAACAGATTATCCTGTGAGAAATCTTCTGAGCTTGCCCGTTTTTGCAAACATGTCTGAGAGACCTGATAGCGTTGCTGATAATCTTCTGAGAGCCACAGCAGCATCGGCACATGTTTTTGCGTATCTGGCGCAATCGAATACGGCAGGCCATGCAAATAGACGCCATTTTCCCCTAAGGATTCACCGTGATCGGAAAGATAGACCAGGCTGGTGGTGAAATTATCCTGATGCTCTTTCAGTATATTGATTGCTTTATCAACAATATAGTCAACATAAAGAATCGTGTTGTCGTAGGTATTGACCAACTGTTGCTGGGAACAGGTCTGGATCTCGTTGGTGTCGCAGGTTGGCGTAAATTTCTTGAACTGCGCAGGATAGCGGTTGTAATAGGTCGGACCGTGGCTGCCGATGGTGTGCAGCACAATCACGCCGTCGCCTTGCAGATTATTAATGTACTCTTCCAGCCCGTGGAACAGGACGTCATCATAGCATTCACCATCAATACACTGTCCCGGCAGGTTCAGCTTAGTCATATTCTGGTGCGGCACCCGATCGCAGGCTCCTTTACATCCACCGTCGTTATCATTCCACAGCACGTTAATTCCCGCCCGCTGGATGATGTCGAGTACGCCTTCCTGATGCTGCGCCAGTTCTTCATCATAGTGCGCGCGCGGCATATCGGAGAACATGCAGGGCACAGATACCGCCGTGGCCGTACCGCAGGACGTCGTGCGCGGGAAATAGACCACATTATCTTTTTCCAGTAGCGGGTTGGTCTGGCGCGCATACCCGGACAGGGAGAAGTTGTCGCCGCGGGAGGTCTCGCCGAGAACCACAATCGTCAGGTTTTTACGCTTTTCTTTTACCATCAACGGATTGCGATGCGCATCTTCGCCAATGCGTACCAACGGCAGGTGGGCCAGCCTCTGGTGCGAATACCATGATGACGTCGCCACAATGCTGTTGGATGGGCTGAGGGATTTCACCAGTTCTTTGTTGTTGCGAAACAGTGAGGCGTAATCTTTATAGAAGAACGCGGCGACCAGCACGATCAGCAACGCGGAGATCAGAATGTTCGCGCCACGGAACAACACGCTGCGCAGCACTGGAGTAATAGGCTTGATTCTTATCCAGCAGGCAATGAGCGCGGCCAGAATACCGCTCACCCCGAGCGTAATTACCATTCGCGGCGTCATCAGGGCGAAGGTTTCGGCGGGCGTGGTGTCCATCATATTGGCGATCATCGAGCGGTCGATGATGATGCCGTAGGTCATGATGAAATATTGAGCCGATGCGCCAACCAGAATGAAAACGCACGCCACCAGGCGGTTAAGCCACAGGAATGAGGCCAGCGTCAGCACGATGTTCATAACGCTGAAAGCGACGACCGGCATTGATAAAAACACCAACACGTTGCGCACAGAATCCAGGGGCAGGTCTTGCAGTACTTGTTTATAGAACGCAATGTTCAGAAAAGTCGCAAGATAAAATGAGAGCAGCAGAAGCCAGCTGATTAACCCGAGAGTGGGCCTTTTAAACAGGTGCTTTAACATTAAGGGGGATTCCATCGACTAAGTGGTGCAGATCCTCTCAAAGTAAAATTAAGCCAACCTTAAGTTCTTAAGATTGGCTTTTTGCAGGATGGCGGCTATTCACCAGTGCCGCTTGCGTTAACTATTTTTTACCGGGGCATCTAATGGATAGGGGTTTTTATGGATCCGGTTGTAGTTAAGTGCGTACAGCGCGGTAATAATCATCAGCGTGACGAACGACCACATCACCTCTTTGGCGCCAGAACCGATCACTGCCCAGATGCAGTAGACAAAGGCGATAAAGGTCACCGCCAGATACAGCGGGCGTGCTTTGCCGAAGTGACCATGACCGAGCAGCAGCAGCGCAGCGCAGGTGTACAGATATGGCACCAGCGTGAAGATGACCGAAACCGAAGAGACCAGACCAAACTCTTTTGCGGCGTTCGGCGACATGCTGCTGAACTGGAAAATGGTCATCAGGATACCGACGATAATTAACCCGGCCACCGGGGTACCGGCTTTGTTAACGCGGGCAAAAATCGGCGGGAACAGCCCGTCATCGGCCGCCGCTTTGGCGGTTTGTCCGGCCAGCAGCGTCCATCCGCCCAGTGAACCAAGACACCCGGCAGCGGCGCAGAAGGAGACGATCGCGCCAGCGGTGTCGCCCAGCGCCATTCTTGCGGCATCACCGAACGGCGAGGCCGAAACACGCAGCGCAGCGTTAGGGATCATCCCCATAATCGCCGTTGTGGAGAGCACGTAACAAACGGCGGCAATCAGCACCCCGCCAATGGTGGCGATAGGCACGTTACGTTTGGGGTTTTTAACCACGCCTGCCGCGACGGAGGCACTTTCCACCCCGATAAATGACCATAAGGTCACGTTCAGGGTGCTTTGAATTGCGCCGAAGGTATTCATACCGCTGACGTTCCAGGCCGCCATATAGGTTTCACCGCGGAACCAGAACCAGCCGAAGACGGCAATCCCAACAATCGGCACCAGCGCCAGCACCGTTGCGACGGCCTGTACACGGGTGATCATTTTCGGGCCGACAATGTTCAGCAATACGAAGATCCACAGCACCACGACACAGGTCAGCGTCAGGACCAGCGGATCTTTTAAGATGGGGAAAAAGTAGCTCAGGTAACCAACGCCAATGACCACCATGGCGATGTTACCAATCCAGCAGGCCAGCCAGTACAGGACGTTAGTCTGGTAGCCTAAAAAAGGACCGAAACAGCGGCGGGCATAAGCATAAGAACCACCGGGACTGGAGTCTAAGGACGACATTTTTGCGTACACCATCGACAGTGCCAGAGCACCGATAATCGTGACCAACCATCCGTAGATTGCAATCCCGCCAGTTGACGCAAGGTTTGCGGGTAGCAGGAATACACCGGAACCCATAATATTCCCCGACACCATAAGGGTGACGGGGATTAAGCCCACTTTGTGAGCATCAGCATCCGTCGACATATTTTTAAACTCCTGATAAGGATAAATGACGACTTATCATACCTCTTCAAAAGACTATTTTATGATGACGGAGCTGGGGTATCGCTAATGCTGATATTATTATGGCTTATCGCTAACTGATTAAAACTCAGGCAGCGGATGGCTCCCGATGTTGACTAACATAATGCAGCGGCGTCATCCCATAGAACTCTTTGAATACGGAAATAAAGTACGAGGTACTGTTATATCCGCACAGTTGAGAGACCTGGGAAATGTTTTTCTCGTCCATCAGGAGTTGATTGACGGCATAACGCATGCGACATGTGGTAATTATTTGGCTGTAACTTGTATTTTCGCTTTTGAGTTTCTTCTTTAACAAGCTGGGACTCAGGCATAAGCAACTGGCGACCATGCTTAAATTCCAGTCTTTGTGTATGTCGCTTTCAATAATGTGATAAACGCTGTCGCTAATACGACTACGCAGCATATGCATGAGTAAAGAGATAAATTTTTTGCTGTCAAGGAAGCGTGACAACACCGTGAACAGTAGTGATCGTGTGCGCTCTCTTTCACCTTCGTCTACTGTTTCCATTACGCTATGTTGGGCGGCCACCCGGAAGACATCCGGCGTCAGACAGGTAGCGGTGATCACTGGGTTAGCACTCCGCTGCCAGAATGGGATCTGTGAAAGGTCCTTATTTAAAAAACGCAGATAGTCTTTAATGATATCGCGGCTGATATGTACGACCAGTGCGTTATTAAGTGATGAGAAGTCGATAATATTATTATCACATGCCACCAATGCCATATGATTAGCTTTTAAACTGATGGCTTCTTTACCGTTAATCCTTAACCAAACATCCTTCTCCGTTAATACGACAACACACGCTTCTTTGCTGCAAAGTCTCATACCCAAACTCCAGGAATATGACATAAACTACCGTAACTTACCATTGGGCAAGAAATAACCGGCAAATGAAATTGTGTGATGAATCAAGACAGGCGATAAAATAGCGATATTTAGATTAATTACAATATCTGTAGGGATTATTGCCGTGTACATAAAATTTTACGCAAGTGGCAACGTGCAATTTTCGTATAAAAAAAGCGCGGGGTGGTCCCGCGCAAAAAGGTATGACAATGTTATTGTTTTGCAGCAATACTCAGGAATTACTCAAGCATGACATGTCATCCTTCAAATCGGACTATCTCAAAAAGACATTATGCTTTCACGCACATGACGTGATACACACCGTCAATAATTTCCGTTCCTTCGGTTTCATGTTCAAATCCAGGGAAATGGTGGTCCCAGGACTGCAACGAACGTAGATAACTAATCTGCGGGCTATTAGCGTCGCCAAAGTTTTCACCGGACAACAGCATCGGAATTCCTGGTGGGTAAGGAATCACGGAGTTTGCTGCTATACGGCCCTGCAGATTTTCAATGGCCACCATCTCAACGTTATCGCTGACTATCGCGTTATAGGCTTCACGCGGTGTAATTTCAGCAACAGGCAGGCCGGAGTAGGCTGCATTGAGACGGCTGCCAGGGTTGTTCTCTTTCAGCCAGGCAAACATGGTGTCGCCAAGATCGTGAATGCCCATGTTTGCGTAAGTGTCTGGATATTCCTCAACCAGTTCAGGCATTACCTGTGCCAGCGGAGTATTCGCATCGTAGTGATGTTTGAAAGAGCACAACGTGTTGATCAGTGTTCCCCATTTCCCACGGGTAATCCCCATTGAGAACAGGAACATAATCTGGAAGTCGGTGGTACGCGTCGGCACGATACCGTGACGGCCAAGCCAGGCGGTGACCAGAGCAGCAGGAACACCTGTCTCTTCCAGTTCGCCATCGTCGCCCATACCCGGCGCCAGAATGCTGACTTTAATCGGATCCAGCATGCTCCAGTTATCCGGCAGATCTTTAAACCCGTGCCAGGATTCGCCCGGACGCATTACCCAGCAGTTCTGGTCAGTGGTCAGGAGTTGGGTTGGCGCATCGGCAAAGTCATAGGTTTTGCCGGTCTGCGGATCGGTTACCACTTCTTTGTTCCACGGTTTGAAGAACCAGTCGCCTTCGGCGGTGAATTCTTTGTACAGCCGCGCCATGGCCTGACGGAAATCGACTGCTTCGTCAATCACTTCCTGGGTGAGCGACAGGCCGCTGTTACCGTCCATCATGGAAACCGCCACATCGTTTGATGCGCAGATGGCATACAGCGGAGAGGTGGTAGCGTGCATCATGTACGCCTGGTTAAAGCGGGAGAAGTTCACGGCCCCACGACCTTCACGGACGTGAATATAAGATGCCTGAGAGAGCGCATTCAGCAGTTTGTGAGTCGAGTGGGTGGCAAAAACGGTAGGACCGTTATGATCGCCCGGCGCGCCACGCATGGCGTAGTGGTCGGCATAAATTGGGTTAAAGCGGGCATAGCCGTACCAGGCTTCATCGAAGTGGATACGATCGCTGGTTTGCGCGAGCAGGTCCTGCGCCTCTTTTGCGTTGTAGCAAACGCCGTCATAGGTACAGTTAGTCACGACGCTGTATGACGGTTTTTGTCCGGCTTTGCCTTTTGTCAGTGGGCTTTCATTGATTTTTTTCTGCAATGTTTCAGGCTGCATTTCCTGCGGGTAGATAGGCCCGATAATGCCGTAGCGGTTGCGGCTAGGCACCATGTATACCGGTTTTGCCCCGGTAAGGATCAGCCCCTGTTCAATCGATTTATGGCAGTTGCGATCCAGCACCACGACGTCATTGTCGGTCATACAGGCTTGCATGATGGTGCGGTTAGAGCCGGAAGTCCCGACCACCACGGACCAGGAGCGGTCAGCGCCAAACACCCGGGCGGCATATTTTTCGCTCTCGCCAAATGCGCCAGTATGATCCAGCAGTGAACCCAGGGAGGTGCGTTCGATACCCATGTCGGTACGGAATAAGTTTTCGCCGTAGTAGTCATGATAGAAACGACCGGCTGGGGTTTTGGTAAAACCGACGCCGCCCTGGTGGCCAGGCGCCGCCCAGGAATATTCATGGATGTCGCTGTATTTCATCAGCGCGCTGAACAGCGGCGGCAGAAGCTGCTGGCGGTAACGAGTCATCGCCGCCACGGCGCGCCCGGCGATAAAGTCTGCGGTATCTTCCAGAACCCAGGCGAATTCATCGACAAGCTCCAGCAGGTCGCGATCCAACGATGCGGTGGCTTTTTCGCGATCGCCCAGCAGGAAAACGGGAACGTTTTGCTGGCGCTCGTGGAGCTTGCCGATCAATTGCCTGACATTCAGGTGCTCATCTTGTTGTTCCATTTGATAGCTGAACATCAGGCAATCAATGGCTTCATTTGCGGCGAGGATGGCGTAACCATCGTCGAATGAGGTGGACTTAATGACGGTAACATTCTGGCGGCTTAATGCGTCAGCCAGACGTTCGACAGCGCTACCGACCCAGGTGTCCTGATGCAGAAACTCACTTTCAACAATTAATACTTTCATCATCTTTTACCCGGTTGTGGAAAGGTTGCAATTTATGGATTGCAGACACACCGTATGAATGTGACGCAGGCAAGTATTATCCTGAGAAAATGGGCTGTAAAGCGGGTGAAAAATAGTCTATTTTGTATTTTATATGTTTTTAAACAATGAGTTATGCTGTGTTGAAGGCGGATTTTAACCGCCGTTTATCGACAGGGGGACTATTTTTTTGGCTGATACTGATATTGCTGAATGGCAAGCATGCAGGCCGGATGCGCATCGGCAACATCCGGTAATGATTTCATTCAATTGGCGGTGATTAACCCATAATGGCGCAGTTGCTTGCAATGCGTTCTCGCCAGTAAAATCACGGTGGTTAAGGCCCCAAGCAGGGCGCAAAACATATCGGATTGGGTATCCCACGGGTCGCCCTGCGTGCCGAGAAAATCATCAGCACCTTGACCCATTGCCAGCGCCGCCCACCATTCGATCAGCTCATAGGTCGCGCTAATCGCCAACGCCACGCAGCAGACTAAAAATGCCAGCATTTTTCGGCCACGGACAATATTACCGCGCACTAAAATCTCTCTTGCCGTCAGCGCTGGCACCAGCCCCTGAAAGAAGTGACCCAGCTTGTCATAGGGATTGCGACTAAGATCCAGCCATTCCTGAACCTGAAAACCGACGGGGACTTTGGCATAGGTATACATACCGCCGACCATCAGAATGATGGCGTGAAAGAAAATTAGCGTGTAGAGCAGCGGCGTCAACGGGTAGCGCTTTACGGTAGTCAGCAACAACGGTACGACGATAATGACCGGCGTGACTTCCATCAGCCAGGTGATTTTCTCAGTGGCACAGATGCCGGTGTAGATAAGGATCAGCGCCAGAATCAGCGCGCCAGACTGCAAAATCATGGGGTTCAGTGTGCGGAGCATTATGAATTCACACGTAATGGAAAAGATTACTATTCCCTGTGAGCAGCAAAAATTCAACGCCTGTAAATGGGGGGATTAAGGTGGCCCGGGGGGATCGCTGGACTGACGCCAAAAGTTTAGTGTCAGTCCAGTGCCGGGCCGAATAGGTTACTTCGCGCAGTTAGCGCATTGTTTGCTGACGATTTGCTGGAAGAAATCGTTGCCTTTATCATCGACCAGGATGAACGCCGGGAAATCTTCTACTTCGATTTTCCAGATAGCTTCCATACCCAGCTCCGGGTATTCCACGCATTCCAGATGCTTAATGCTCTGCTGCGCCAGTACCGCTGCCGGTCCGCCGATGCTGCCTAAGTAGAAACCGCCGTGTTTGTGGCAAGCGTCTGTCACCTGCTGGCTACGGTTGCCTTTTGCCAGCATGATCATGCTGCCGCCGTGTGACTGCAACAGGTCAACATAGGAGTCCATACGACCTGCGGTAGTCGGGCCTAAAGAGCCGGACGGATAACCCGCTGGCGTTTTTGCCGGGCCCGCGTAGTAGATCGGATGATCTTTCACGTACTGCGGCAGACCTTCGCCGGACTCAATACGCTCTTTTAGCTTCGCGTGGGCGATGTCACGACCAACAATAATCGTGCCGCTCAGTGACAGGCGGGTAGAAACCGGGTACTGCGAAAGCTGGGCGAGGATCTCTTTCATCGGACGGTTAAGGTCTACCTTAACCACTTCGCCTTCGCCAGCCTGGCGCAGAGATTCTGGAATGTACTGACCTGGATTATGTTCCAGTTTTTCAATCCAGATCCCTTCGCGGTTGATCTTGGCTTTAATGTTACGGTCCGCGGAGCAGGAAACGCCCATACCTACCGGACAGGACGCGCCGTGGCGAGGTAAACGGATCACGCGGATGTCATGTGCGAAGTATTTTCCGCCAAACTGAGCGCCGAGGCCGAGTTTCTGTGCCTCGATCAGCAGTTCCTGTTCCAGTTGCAGATCGCGGAACGCCTGGCCGTGGGCATTGCCTTCAGTCGGCAGCGCATCATAGTAGTGTGTGCTGGCCAGCTTCACCGTTTTAAGGGTGCTTTCCGCTGACGTGCCGCCAATGACGAATGCAATATGGTACGGCGGGCAAGCTGCGGTACCCAGCGTGCGCATTTTTTCCACCAGGAAGTTTTTCAGTTTTCCGGGAGTCAGCAGCGCTTTGGTTTCCTGATACAGATAGGTCTTGTTGGCTGAGCCACCGCCTTTGGCCACGCACAGGAATTTGTATTCGTCACCGTCCACGCTGTACAGATCGATTTGCGCAGGCAGGTTGGTGCCGGTATTCACTTCTTTGTACATATCCAGCGCCGCGTTTTGCGAGTAGCGCAGGTTATCTTCAATATAGGTATTAAATACGCCTCTGGAGAGCGCGGCTTCATCGCCGCCGCCGGTCCACACGCGCTGGCCTTTTTTACCCATGATAATGGCCGTACCGGTGTCCTGGCAGGTTGGCAATACGCCTTTGGCGGCGATTTCGGAGTTTCTCAGGAACTGCAGCGCCACGTACTTATCGTTTTCGCTGGCTTCGGGATCATGGAGAATTGAGGCGACTTGCTGTTGGTGTTCAGGGCGGAGCATAAAGGAGGCATCGTGGAAGGCTTGCTGAGCCAGTAGCGTAAGTGCTTCAGGGGCTACTTTCAGGATAGTCTCGCCTTCAAACTCGCCGACGCTGACGTGATCGGATGTCAGCAGGTAGTACTCAGTTTTGTCTTCCCCCAGTGGGAAAGCCGCCTGGTAAGTGAATTCAACTTTTGACATTTGCTTCCAGCCTTTTCATTTTTATCAGGAATTTAGAAATTCACTGTGTCTTAAGAGTGGCGTGCCGTACCAACGCGGACGGCACGCGAACTGTGATTACAGGAAACCGTACATTGCGGCGAATATCCAACCAAAGACACAGGATACGCTTACGCCGATCAAGCCAGGCAGAATGAAGCTGTGGTTGATAACGAAGCGGCCGATGTGGGTGGTACCGGAACGGTCAAACTGGATAGCAGCCAGATCGCTCGGGTAGGTCGGCAGAATGTAGTAACCGTAACATGCCGGCGCCGAAGCAACGATGTACGCTGGATCAACTCCGATAGCCAGTGCGACCGGAACAATCGCCGCCAGCGCCGCTGCCTGGGAGTTTACAAACTTGGATACCAGCAGCAGAACAATTGCATAGGCCCACGGATACTCTTTCACCATATTACCCAGCACACCTTCGATTTCTGTCATGTGCGCACCGAACATTGTTTCGGCCATCCAGGCAATACCGTACACCGCCACAATCGCGATCATACCGGAACGGAAGACTTCGTTTTTAGATATTGAAGCGGGATTAGTCTTCGTCAGGATAATAATCAGCGCACCGGTCAGCAGCATGAACATCTGGATAACCAGTACCATGGACAGCGGTTTGCCGCTGAAGGTAGGGCGCAGCTCAGAGAATGCGCCGAGCACAGCAACCACGGCGATAGCGGCGAGGAAGATCCACATGGCCAGCCAGTTGCTTTTCGGCAGTTTTTTATCTAACAGCGTGGCGGTGTCGCCATAAACATAGTTGTGGTTTTCAGGTACGGAAATAAACTTCTGGAATTCTTCATCTTTATCCAGATCTTTACCACGGAACCAGCTGAAAATACCGATAGCCAGTATACCCAGCAGGGTAGACGGGATGGTGATGCTGAGCAGGTCGAGGAATTCGAGATGTTTGCCTTCAAACGTCACATTACCCAGCATGGCGACCAATGACACCACGGCTACGGAAACTGGGCTGGCGATAATACCCATTTGCGCACCGATAGAACTCGCCGCCATTGGACGTTCCGGGCGAATATTATTCTTAATGGCAACGTCATAAATGATTGGCAGGATGGTGTATACCACGTGGCCTGTACCACAGAGAATCGTCAGGGTGCAGGTAACAAACGGCGCGACGATAGAAACGTATTTTGGGTTACGGCGCAGCAGCTTTTCAGCGATTTGCAGCATAACGTCAAGGCCGCCGGAGGCTTGCAAGGTTGCCGATGCGGCCACCACGGCAATAATAACCAGCATAACGTCTACAGGTGGTTTACCCGGCTGGAGATGGAAAACGAAAACCAGAATGACCAGGCCGATACCGCCTAATAAGCCCAGTGCGATACCGCCCTTTCTGGCACCATAAAACAAACATATTAATATTATGAGAAGTTGTATACTAAATAACATTTTATTTACCCTCGCGAAAAACCCAGTCAATTTTTTGAAAAATGGATCTGTGGCACATTCTTTTTTGCCAGAATAAGCATCAAAAAATGGTCAGTATTCGATATGTCCGTATTTGCGATTAATGTTCAAATGTCTTGCTAGAATGTTTTTTTAAAGTTATGGCGATATTTAGTTTTTTTCTGTGGCGTTGAACAGAGGAGAAAATCCTCAGGCGATGGGAAGCAGAACTGGGCATAGAGAGCTGCGGTTGACGCTGTAATTTATCTGTTTTGCGTTTTCCGCTATGACATGAACCACGGACAGAATGAGTGAGTGGGTTATTTGTGTGATCACGGTCACGCCATTTCATTATGTAATGAGATCGGCGTACGGATACTTTTATTTGCTCACAAAAATGTACGGTGTCCATGGTACGTAGCATGGTCTCCATTGCTACCAGTCCAGATTTTGTATGTCTGGTTAATTTCAGACTAATCCTTTATGGGTAAAAATACACACTCTGCGAGTCAGATAATACTTAATTAACTTTTGTTAGCGATTTTGAAATTAAAAACAGTGTGATGTTTATCAATATTGAAATATAGCTTTTGACATGCTGTGTACAAATATATTTGATCTAACGCAAATTGATAATGCTTCTGCTTCAGCCAGTAAAATAGGGATTTTTCATTATTTTAATAATTGTTACTTTCAAATAACAAATAATCCCAAAATGTATTTATTGGCAATATTGTTTAAGCAATGAGTATTGCTCTGCCTGAACATGGTAACGATAAACAGGTCTACCGGTCACGCCATAGTGGATGCTGGTAAATAAGATGTGACAATTAACCAGCCAGATAAGGTATTTACGGCAAGAGACGCGGGAGATATTGACCTCATTGGCCAGCTCATCCGTAGAGAACTCCTGATCCTGGTGCTCATCAATCCACTGGCACAGCGTACGTAATGTTTGTGGCGTTAGCCCTTTGGGTAAGCGGCGTACTTCCTGCTCATTGGAGGAGCTGCCGTGAATAAGTTGGTCAAGCTCAGACTGTTCATAGTACTGATGCTTTTCCATCTCTGTTTTCTTATGTAGCCAGCCGGTTAGCGCCTCTTCAAAACGGGAAGCCTGGAAAGGTTTGATCAGGTAGTCAACGACACCATAGTGCAGAGAGTCTTTGATGGTGGTCGCGTCAGCGGCGGAAGAGATGACAATAACATCACACTTGCAGCCTTTGCTGTGCAGAACGGGCAGCAGGTCCAGACCGTTTTCTTTTTGCATGTAAATGTCCAGCAAAATCAAATCGATATGATGACCGCTATGAAAGATGATCTCTTTGGCTTTCTCCAGCGTAGAGGCTGTTCCGCAGCAATGAAAACCGGAGAGTTGCGCGACATAACGACGATTTAATTCCGCTACCATTGCATCGTCATCGACAATTAAGACATTGATCATCTGCTGGCCCTCTCACCATTCCACGGTAACTGTACAAAAAATTGGGTGAAGACCCCAGGTTCAGACTCGACGGAAATATTGCCGCCAACACTTTCAACCTGCTGTTTCACAAGTGCTAAACCGACGCCTCGTTCGGTTCCTTTTGACGAGACGCCCTTCTCAAAGATGTGCTCAATGTGTTCAGGGGCGATCCCTGGACCATCGTCATTCACTTCGCAATGCAACCAGCCGTGTCGATAGTGCAAGGATACGCTGATCTCGCCACCGGGTTCTTGACCTAGCGCCTCCAGGGCGTTTTCAATCAAATTCCCCAAAACGGTAATCAGCACCGCTACCTGATCTTCATTGCTGTTTTCCGGCAATTGGCTTTCATTGCTAATGACCAGACTATGACCTAAATCAGATGTGCGATTAATCTTACTGAGTAAAAATCCAGCGATCACCGGAGATTTTATTTTTCCTAACAGTGAGCCAATCTCTTCCTGATAATTGTTCGCGGTCTTCAGGATGTAATTTTCAAGCTGCTTATAACTTTTCAGGTGCAATAATCCCAGAATCACGTGCAATTTGTTCATGAATTCGTGGGATCGTTCACGAAGTGCATCGGCATAGTTAACCATACCGTCCAGGCGTTGCATCAGTTTTCGAACTTCAGTTTTATCGCGGAACGTTGAAATGGCCCCGATGATTTTTCCGTTGCTGAGTACCGGAACAGTGTTAATTAAGAGTAGCCGATCTTTCACCGTGATCTCTTCATCGCGGCGTGGTGTTCCATCGCGTAGTACTTGCGAAAAATCGACCACCTGTGACCACGCGTGGCTGAGCGTTGAGAGCTGGGCATCGTCTTGGGATTTGTGGTAATCAAGCAACTCCTGCGCCGCCTGGTTTATCAGCGTGACTTCACCACACTCATCAACGGCAATGACACCTTCCTTTATAGAGTGCAGCATCGCCTGGCGTTGTTCGAACAGATTGGAGATTTCATACGGCTCCAGGCCAAACAGAATGCGCTTAAGGACTTTGACGAATACCCATGTGCCGAGTAACCCAACCAGAACGCCAAACAAGATGGACCAGAAGATGCTGCCGCGACTGTTATTGATCTGCTCAGTCACTCTGCTTAGCTCAAGGCCGATCGCCACCACGCCAATCTGTCGGTGATGCTCATCATAGATAGGGGTAAACACGCGCAGAGCTTTAGCCAGAAACCCGCGATTAATGGCAACATTCTCTTTGCCCTGCAGAGCCAGCAAAATGTCATCACCTTTAAACGGCTGGCCGATCCGCTGCGCTTCGGGATGGGAATAACGAATGCTTTGCATATCGGTGACGACGATGAACAAAAAATCGTTGCTCTTATTCACCGCCTGAGCAATCGCCTGAATGCCGCTTTCCTCAGGTTTTTTCATTAACCCTTGGCGGATCTCCGGCGAGTTTGCCAGCGTCCGCGCGACCGCAAGCGCTTTATCCGCTAATGCATCGCGTGTCATGTTGCTGATTTGCGAAAAGTAAATCAGATGAACAACAAGCAGCACTGAGAAGAGTACTGCACTGACCATGAGGATCACGGTAGTGCCGAGCTTCATTGGGCGTTTGCGTATAGCAGTACGTTGCAGAGAGTGTCTCATCACGGTCCTGGAATCACGGTTTGTGCGGGTATTATCGCCCGACGGCATGCGTAATTCAAAGGTGGTAAGGAATGTGGGCTTAGGCTGCCAATACTTCTTCTATATATAGAGTGTTCTGGGCCGGTTCTCTCCATTTTTCAGTAATGCGTACCGGTAGTTTTTTGACGATTGTGGATAACTCTGTGCGTAAATGGGTATAAGGCGGGGTTTTGCTGTGGAATGCAGCAGTCAGTCATTTTTCTGTCATTTAGGGGTTGCGGGCTGAAGGAAACTCCCTATAATGCGCCTCCATCGACACGGCGGATGTGAATCACTTCACACAAACAGCCCG
>NZ_JAOWDM010000015.1:0-547 GCF_030334645.1 Citrobacter sp. Cc139 | reverse complement strand
TGCGAGACTGCATTCCGGCCAGATCTGAAAGGCAGGCCGGTAGTTGTTCTGTCAAATAACGATGGCTGCGTGATCGCCCGTAACGCTGAAGCCAAAAGAGCTGGTGTGAAAATGGGGGATCCGTATTTCAAGCAGAAGGACTTATTCCGTCGATATGGCGTTGTTTGTTTCAGCAGCAATTACGAGCTTTATGCAGATATGTCCAGCAGAGTAATGTCCACGCTGGAGGCGATGTCTCCCCGCTGCGAAATATATTCAATTGATGAAGCCTTCTGTGACCTGACAGGTGTAAGAAACTGTCGGGTTTTGCAGGAATTTGGGCAGGAATTAAAAGATGCCGTTTATCAAAATACAGGTCTGGCGGTTGGCGTTGGTATTGCCCAGACAAAGACGCTGGCGAAACTGGCGAATCATGCAGCCAAAAAATGGCAGAGACAAACGGGTGGGGTGGTGGACTTATCTAACCAGGATCGCCAGCGCAAACTGATGGCTGCACTGCCGGTTGATGAGGTCTGGGGAGTAGGGCGCCGTATCAGCAAAAAGCTGG
>NZ_JAOWDM010000014.1:0-281 GCF_030334645.1 Citrobacter sp. Cc139 | reverse complement strand
CACACTACCATCGGCGCTACGGCGTTTCACTTCTGAGTTCGGCATGGGGTCAGGTGGGACCACCGCGCTACAGCCGCCAGACAAATTCTTTTCTAAGTGCCGAACTTTAACCGAAAAACTGGTGCTGATACCCAGAGTCGAACTGGGGACCTCACCCTTACCAAGGGTGCGCTCTACCAACTGAGCCATATCAGCACACTAAATTTGATGCCTGGCAGTTCCCTACTCTCGCATGGGGAGACCCCACACTACCATCGGCGCTACGGCGTTTCACTTCTGAG
>NZ_JAOWDM010000013.1:0-472 GCF_030334645.1 Citrobacter sp. Cc139 | reverse complement strand
CCAGCTTTTTGCTGATACGGCGCCCTACTCCCCAGACCTCATCAACCGGCAGTGCAGCCATCAGTTTGCGCTGGCGATCCAGGTTAGATAAGTCCACCACCCCACCCGTTTGTCTCTGCCATTTTTTGGCGGCATGATTCGCCAGTTTCGCCAGCGTCTTTGTCTGAGCAATACCAACGCCAACCGCCAGACCCGTATTTTGATATACGGCATCTTTTAATTCCTGCCCAAACTCCTGCAGAACCCGGCAGTTTCTTACACCTGTCAGGTCACAGAAGGCTTCATCAATTGAATATATTTCGCAGCGGGGAGACATTGCCTCCAGCGTGGACATTACTCTGCTGGACATATCTGCATAAAGCTCGTAATTGCTGCTGAAACAAACCACACCATATCGACGGAATAAGTCCTTCTGCTTGAAATACGGATCCCCCATTTTCACACCAGCTCTTTTGGCTTCAGCGTTGCGGGC
>NZ_JAOWDM010000012.1:0-290 GCF_030334645.1 Citrobacter sp. Cc139 | reverse complement strand
TCAGCTTTTTCTCTGGCTTCCTGTGCCTCAAGCTGTTTGATATTCCATGGGCTGTTATGGGGCATCTCAACGCGCAGGTCTATCCAGCGGCCAGCGGGAATATCTACCGGTTCGCCATCTTTAACTGTTTCGGTAAATGAACCATCATCATGTTTAATACCAATCAGGTTCCGGGCAAATTCTGGCGCATTGCTGTGTGTGCGATGATATGTACGGATTGTAATATCGCCATCGGGCGCTATTTCGAAATCCAGCCACAACAGAGGCAGGCCGTTACCGTTTTGCGGCAC